>JABIFG010000050.1 GCA_018650795.1 Fidelibacterota bacterium | reverse complement strand
GGCTTTACGTGCACCGGCCAAACCGTATTTTTTACGCTCTTTCTTACGAGCATCACGGGTTAGCAGACCGGCTTTTTTAAGCACTGGCCGTAGTTCATTATTATCACCCTGCAAAGCACGTGAAATACCATGCCGAATTGCGTAAGCCTGTCCGGATAATCCACCGCCGTTAACATTGACAGAAATATCATAACGACCTGTATTCTCTGTTAATTCCAATGCTTCGTGAACAATCATTCTCAGTGTTTTACGACCGAAATATTCATCGAGCTCTCGGTTGTTAACTTTGATAATGCCCTTGCCAGGGGTCATATAAACGCGAGCAATTGAGCTTTTGCGTTTTCCGGTAGCATAAAATGTAGTTGATGTACTCATGGACTAGCCTACCTCGAGTGGTTTGGGTTGTTGTGCCTCATGAGGATGAGAATCACCCTTATAAATTTTCAATTTCTTGATCTGGGCACGACCAAGACGATTGTGTGGGAGCATTCCTTTTACAGCATGTTCAAGAATCCGTTCTGGATGCTTCTCGCGCAACTGTTTCAACGATGTAAAACGAGCTCCACCTGGATAGCCACTGTGACGGAAATAAGTTTTCTGTTCTTCTTTATTTCCAGTGACACGAATTTTTTCTGCATTAGTAACAACGATAAAATCACCGCTGTCAAGATGGGGAACAAAGGTTGGTTTGTGCTTTCCCCTCAGGATTTGAGCAATCGTAGTTGAGAGTCTACCGAGTGTTTTATCAGTGGCATCTACAATCCACCACTCTCTCTCGATTTCACTTGCTTTTACATTATACGTTTTCAATTCTATTCCTTCTCATTCTTGGTCTATGACCACCTACGGTCACAAAAAAGCGACGTAATCTAACCGGCGCCCTGTGGCATGTCAAACATAATTTCCCCGCGAAAAAATCAAGGATTTTCAGTCACTTGCCGAGGTTCTCAGGCTTATTTCAAAGCTGGTACCTTGACCGGGTGCAGACTCAACCGTGATATCTCCCAGATGGTATTCGCGAATGATGCGTTCAACGAGACTCAAACCCAGACCCCAACCACGTTTTTTTGAACTCCACCCTGGCCTGAAGATGTTTTTGTGATCCCTCAAGGGAATCCCTTCCCCATTATCACGAACCCTGATTTGAATCCAGTTACTACGTTGCTGAACCTGGACTTGAATCATCCCTTCATCACCTTTTATGGCATCAACAGAATTTTTTAACAAGTTTTCAAACGCCCAACCAAACAATTCTGCATGGGCCAATACTACAAAATCCTCGGGGCAATCAAATTCAACGCTTATAGTTTTGCCCCACTGTGGAATGCGACGCTGAACGTATCCAAGCACCGGTTCCACCAATTCTTTTATAGAAAGATTCTCTAATTTTACACCGGCACCGATTTTTGAGAAGCGGTCTGCAACCTGATTCAGCCTCTGTAGATCACGATCCATCTCCTCTACAATTTGACTGGTTTGCTCTCTATTCTCCTCCTGCCTCAATAATTCAATCCATCCCATGAGAGATGATAGTGGTGTCCCCAGCTGATGAGCGGTTTCCTTTGAAAGCCCGACCCAGATACCGCGATGCTCAGCTTTTCTGATAAACTGAAACCCTGCAAAACCCAGCAGGATAAACCCGCCCATAATACCAAATTCAATAAATGGAAACCAACGCAGCGCCTGGATTAATCCAGAATCCTCATAATGGATGAGCATGACAGTTTCATTTCCAAATTCAACAGGGACCGGATCATTTTTTGAGTCCATGCGCCGTAAAGCCATTTGAAGCATATCAGGACGCTCATCTGGCTCCACACTGGTATCCAATACTATGGTATGATCCTGTATTTCATCAATCCCCTGGGCATTTTTTTTGGTCAAAATCATGGGAAAGTTCACAGCCCGCAAAATATTCTCTACAATGGCGTCAAACTCCCTTGGTTCAACCCTTCCGAAGTGGATCCTCATGATTTCCCGGTCCATATACTTGACCGGTATTGCATCGTTCTGGATATCCATTGCGGTAACTGTCTCTAGCAGAAATATCTGAAGATCATCTTCGCTTAAGTCAGCTGGTACTGCAATATTTCGATGAGCATAGATAAGCTGGTCGCCGCTCTCTATCACAGTGATAATTACAGGAAAACTGATATTGCGAATAATCTGATTGAAGGCAAAATCCATACTGGGCGAGTCCGCCGAGAGGGCAGTTGCATATAGATTGACATTGTAGCTCAAGAATTGACGCTGTTCATCCAGATAGGCTTTGCTTTGCAAGTCAGCGGAGAGCGCATTGGCTAACAATTTCGAGTTATAGTTTAGAAAACGAAGATTATCATCACGTAATGCCTTAACCAACCAATTTGTGTACAGCAGAGAGCCACTGATAATCAGAATGCTGAGAACAAAAAGCCCCAGCTTAATGTTGGTGGTTGATCTGAATTCTCGCATTACTCTTGCTCGGTGGATTTCCTGCTTCTATAAATGAGTAACCCACCCAAACCCAGAAGGATGAGAAATGACAACAAGGTGATTCTGAAGCCTGCTATAACCGATCCTGGCTCATAGACAAATTTCAAGGTATGCTGACCTGCAGGAACTGGAATACCACGAATAAGTTCATTGGTGGCGAACATTTCCAGTTTGGTCTCACCATCCATGTAAATTGACCATCCCGCTGGATAAAAGACCTCGCTTACAAGCAAAAACCCATCCTGATCATTATCGGTACTTAGTTCTAGTGATTGGAGGGAATGTTTCTCGACTGCTACCGTGCCAACGCCAAAAGTGCTGCTAGTAAGTTTTCTCTCAGGATCAAGAACATAGGCGAGTTCCGCGGGGCTCCTGGTAGAGGTATCCATCTGTGAGCTCAGGGCCGTGGAGGTCGTAACTGTCTTGATTTCTGGGACAAACCACCCACGTTCATAAGCATCTACAAACTCATAAATAAGCACCTGGGCACGTTGTCCTCGGATGATATGGAGGGGTTGATCTATCAGTTTAAAGAGAGGATCATTCAAAGGATAAGGAGAGACCAGGTATTTCACATTCAGATTCCTGAGCACATCGAGGTGACGCTTCCTGAGTGCAGGATCCACTTCTGAAATAAGTTTTGGTGCTGCGCCACTGGCTGTTTGTGAATAATATTTTGGTAAAAAAGTTTGCTCAATATTGGTTGAGTTTAGAAAGTCCTGAAGAATTTTCAATTTTGCAGGACTATAGCCCCCTATTGATTCCAAACCATGCAAAGCCCATCCATTTGATCCAAACAGGGTATGGACGGGGAATATGCGACCTGGATTCTCTAAAGTGAGTTGTTTTAATTTTCGAATAGCTGGTGTTGCTTGCTCTCCAGCCAGAACTCTCTTTTTTGCTACTGCTTTTTTCGTAAAGCGTAGATCAATGTGACCCAACTCCACTACAACCAGAGCTACCATGACGACAGAAAGAACCATTCCTTTAATTTTTTGAGTGAAGTAAGCCCATATGAGCGCCAGGCCGAGTGTCCCGATAAACAAGCCTTTAATGACACTTGAGTAAAACATATCAATTCTGGCGTTACTCAACTGAGGATGATATTTTGGAGAGGCAGTAAGGGCACTTGAAAAAGCACCTGTTATCATACCTTTGAAAAGCAGAACTATGACAAAGAGGCCACCCATTATGCTGGTTGCAACGAGTATGCCTTTGACCAGCTCCCCTCGACGTTTTTCATCAAGGTTTACCAAAGTGTAAAGGCCAATTCCAGCCAGGACGGCCGCCATGAGTTCCATTAGTATGAGAATCATGGATGGGACTCTGAATTTATTAAAAAATGGCAGTAGCTTGAAAAGGATATCATAGAGATAGGGCCAATAACTCCCAAAACTTATCAGCAAAGCCAGCAACATGGTTGAGACCAGGAATATTTTCTCTTTGAGGTTTTCCCGATTAAAAAATGCTGCAACCATGAGGATGAGGAGCGTCATTCCAATGAAGTCAGAATGCTCTGTAAAAGATTTCCCTCCCCAATATGTTTGCCCACCAAAACCAAACCAGTCCGAGAAAAAGAGTGCCAGAAATTCATAAGGTGGGAATGACCAGCTCGTTGCATACCCATATTCCAGTCCCCCACCAGCGCTTCCACTTCGAATAGTGTGAGCGACATAAGCCAGGGAAGGAATGTAAAGGACTGCCGCCAATCCAACTCCAAGAACCAGACCTCCAATTAAATATCCGATTGATAGATGGAAATTTTTCCAGTTTTTCTCGATTGCCCTGAAGATTACTTCAATCACAACATACCAACCAATGGCCATCCAGCCATAATAGGCGACTTGTACGTGTCCCCGTTGAAGCTGTAAACCAGCTACAACAGCAAGGATGATCAGACCTTTTAAGTCTGGCTGGTCAAGTATTCGTTTTGTGGCATAAATGAGCCAGGGTAGATACGCGGCTGTCATCATTTGGGATCCATGACCGGCCGAGATCCACACAACCATGAGAGGCATGAGCATATAAGCCAATCCACTGAGAAGAGCGGCCAGGAAATCAACCTTGAGATACCTTAAAAGCGTGTAGACACCCATAGCTGCCAGGAGATAGTGCAATATCATTGTCCAGATTGCTGGCATACCTAATTTGTTGAGAAAACCCAGGACAAAGTTGGGGAAATAGACCCATTTTGTATACATCATACTACTGAAGGCAGGCATACCTGAAAAAATGTAGGGTTGCCAGAGTGGGTACTCACCTGTCTCAGAATGATAAATCCCAAGTTGTTTGGTCATTCCTCGTGACGCAGTAGTATCACCCCCACCAAAAATGTATCCCTTAAAAAAGACTGCAGAAAAGAGGATCAGAAGCACTACCAGGAAGATACCAGCTGCTTTGGCTTTATCGTTTTGTATCAATTTTGAAAACATGGTTTACCTTTGAAGTTCTTGGGGTATTGAGGAATTATTGACAATAGCATCATTGATTAGCAAGGATTTCAACAATTGTATGCGCTGCATCCCCCTGTCCGTAATGAGCTTCCCAACGAGTTGGTGTGGGGAAATTACTCACTAATTCAGGAATCTTTTCAACAGTTTCCCCAACCAGGATGTTCCAACCATCTCTCACTGTTTCAACCCATTCGGTTTCATTTCTAACGGTTAGACAAGGTGTGCGATGAAGATATGCCTCCTTTTGGATACCACCTGAATCGGTGATAATCGTATGGGCTGCTTTCTCCAGAACCATCATATCCAGATAGCCGACAGGATCTATTGTCAGTATAGAGCGATTCACATCCTTTAACAATCGCTGAACCCTGGCTTTACTTCTGGGATGTACGGGGAATACAACGGTTTGCTCTACTGAGCCAACAGCCTCCAGAATGTGCTTAAACCTGATATCATCATCTGCATTACTCGGTCTATGAATGGTGAGTAAGACAAAGGATTTCTCTGTCAATTGGTGTCTGGCCAGCACATCTGACTGAGCTTCACCAATGGGCGTGTATTGCATGAGGGCATCCACCATTACATCGCCAACGATGTGAATTCCAGAAGTGATCCCCTCCTGATGCAAATTGTCTACAGCGACCTGTGTAGGGACAAATTTCTTTTCTGAGAGGACATCTGTGACAATTCGATTTATCTCTTCAGGCATCCTTCTATTAAATGATCTCAAGCCAGCTTCAATGTGAGCAATTTTGATATGAAGTTTTGAAGCTGCCAATGCACCGGCAATGGTTGCGTTGGTATCTCCAAAGAGGATGACCCAGTCTGGTTTCTCGCGAATAAGTATTTCTTCAAGACCCACAAGAGCTGCAGAAGTTTGCGCAGCATGAGTGCCAGAACCTACTCCTAGATTGAAATGGGGTTTGGGAATTCCCATCTCATCAAAAAAAACCTGGGCCATATTGTCATCATAGTGTTGACCCGTATTGACCAGGATTTCTTGATGTCCGGCTACTCTGAGGGCCTGAGAGACGACAGCAGCTTTAATAAATTGTGGTCTGGCTCCAATTACTGTAACGATTTTCAATGTCAATTACATGCCTCATCTTATTAAGTGGGTTAAAACAAGTGAAGAATAACTTGTTCCTCCACCGATGCAAATTATTTATTCTATTCAAAATTCTTATACATATTTGACTAGATATAATAAAGATATTGACAGTAATACCCACCTGGGTAATTTCTTTCACGGTCTCACTTCAAATTGAATGAGTCCTGATTACATAGATGAGCTAGAAATGGAGAATTAGCGCGTGATATACATCCTGTATTCAAATGACTATGAAGTTTTTCTTGGTGGTAACCATGTTACTGAGCGTGAAGTTCTTGTCGAGACAAGCAAAAAAGTTTTATCAGCATGTGAAGAGGTTGACATTCCCATGACACTCTTCTGTGACCTGGCTTGTCTCTGGCGTTATCGCGAACTGGGTTATTCAGAGTTTCCCATTGCCGTTGAACAGCAGTTAAAAGAAGCGCTAACACATGGTCATGATGTACAGGCTCATATTCACCCACACTGGTTTGAAACCAATATCACTTTTAATGAATCCGGAGCTTCAAAATATGACTTCGAATTATCCAAATTTCTGTTGGGAAATTGGACTCCGGAAAATGGTAGTGAGTTAAAGGAATTTTGCACAGATCTCTTTAGTCGATCAAAACAGTATCTGGAAAATTTGCTGCAAGCAATTGACCCAACCTATGAGTGTTTAGCTTATCGGGCGGGAGGATATGGTATTCAACCAAATATTAAACAAATATTCTCTGCCTTGATAGAATCTCGATACACAATCGATTCTTCAGTCGTTCCAGGGATGGTTTTAGACAGTAATGTTAACCATATTGACTTTACAGAGGTCCCTGAGCAAGGCAATTATTTCATTGCTCCAGATTCCGGTTTAAAACAAGCCTCGGCTGAGGGAATCTTTGAAATTCCTGTTCTGGCTTTGAGACAGGGTCAGGCAAGGTGGATATTAGCAAAATCCTTTTTGCGAAAACTTGTGAAACATCTCACTAAAAGTAAACCACATCGACACCTGGGTTTTCCTATTCAACTTGAGGAGCCGAAGCAAAAACCTCACTCAGTACTAAAACAGCTTATTGATGAACTTAAGCTTGTCAAACGAGGTTGGTATATGTTGGAATTGGGTACGGATGCTGAACTTATGCTTGAAGCCACCAAGAAATATATAGACTATCACTTGCGGGATGACGATCTATATTTCTCAGTCAGTTGTCATTCCAAATCAACCTATCCAGAATTGCTAGATGCTATGAAAAATTACCATCACAGTCTCAAGTCAATTTATGGGGATCAACTGAAGGCTATCACCTATGGTGAAGCTCAGGCGATTATGAAAGCCAAAGAGAAAGACACGAAGTGAACAAGATTATATCTATATTAAGAAGACTATTACCATCCTCACTGGACAAAGCAGTTAGACCTATTTATACCTCCATTCGCTCAAAATTGAGATCGATGAATCGATTGATAAAGAAAAGTCATTCCATTAAAAACCTAAAATCCGATTTATCGGTAGGGGGAATCGTCGGGGGTGACAAAATCATGGTTCATTCTGCCATGTCGACCGTAGGGAAGGTGGCCGGACCGGAGCAAATAATCCAAAGTCTGCTAGATACAGTTGGTCTGGAAGGAACTGTCATGATGCCCACCTATGGGTCAGCTGAAAAGATTCAACAGGGTATGCAGGAAGGCAAGATCGCTGACCTACGAACCCAAAAATCTCAATTGGGAAAAATTACCGAAGTGTTCAGGACATGGCCAGGAGTAATTAGGAGTTCTCACCCATTCTCATCCGTATGTGCATTGGGGAATCAAGCGGAGTTTATTATTTCCAGACATGCTATGGATCCCCATATCTGTCATGCTGAGTCACCTATGGGTCGGATCATAGATTTTGATGCCAAGATTGTGGGAATTGGTGTAACCATAGCAGTTGGTATGGCGGTCTCGCATTATCTGGAAGACACGGGTAACGATTTTCCCATCGACGTATACTCACCCCCTTTTAAGGTGACCTATCTTGACAATGATGGTGTCAGTGTTACACGGGAGGTGCTCAGGTATGACCCGCAAACATCCGCTACCCGCATCGGAAGTCCCAATACGGATTGGATTTGTGAAAAACTTACCCAGCATTTTACTAAATTAGGGATTTATCAGGCTTTCCAGTATGGTAATGCAGAGTCCTGGGTCATGCATGCTCAGCCTGTATTGGCTGAATTAAGACGACTTGCCACTAAAGGGATTACAATTTATTTATCTAAGGAAAAATGGAAATCTATGAATAGTGGCAATGAAAGCATTGACTCCTGGTAATCCTCTCCCCGAAAACGATTACAAATTATCCTGAGTGCTTGTCACTCTGTGAGATTGCTAAACCAGTCCACCACTAACATCCAATGATGCACCAGTTATATAGCGAGTGTCTCTCAAGTATTCTACGGTCTTAAGGATATCACCGGGCTCACATAGAATCCCGGCCGGAATTTCAGCAATAATTTTTTGTTTATATTGATCAGGAACCGTACTGATCATACCCAATTCAGAATAACCGAGATTGATATTATTAATAGTTATGTTGAGGGAAGCATTTTCTATTGCCAATGATTTTGCCATTCCCCATAAGGCCGACTTTGAGGCAGCATATGCGCTGATACCCGGGGTGGGTTTTACAGCTACAACCGAGGCAAAGTTTATAACCCTGCCATATTTCTGATCACGCATGATGGGGAGCAGTGCCCTAATTAAATTATATGTCCCGAATAGGTTTGTCTCAATTACCTTTTTCCAGGCCTCAGGGTCACTTTTATGGGTGTAGGATGTGTAGGATATGCCAGCACAATTAATGAGTGTAATATTTGAGAAAGCATCTTTTTTGTCAGATACAAATTTATTAACCTGGTCCCAATTGCAAACATCAAGATGCACATAATTTTCCAAATTGGTTTCGGGTTTCGTATTGAGATAAGTCCCGATTACACTTTCACTTGAGTTGTTAAGGAAGGAATTGAACAGATATTTGCCGATCCCTTTTGATGCCCCAGTAATAACAATCATACTATTTCTTTCTATTTATTTTTATGACCAACGCAATATAGCAGCACCATAGGTCCAGCCAGAACCAACTGCTGCAAAGAGCAGAGTGCTACCGCTATGTAACTTTCCACTACGATTTGTTTCATCCAACAGAATTGGAATAGTCCCACCGCTAGTATTGGCATATTTTTCCATGTTAGTCAGTACTTTCTCCCATGGAAGCTTCAATATTTCGGCTGTTTTCTGTAAGATTTTTATAGATGGCTGATGAGGGATCATGTAGTCTATATCATCTACGGTGAGCCCTGTATCCGCAAGTACCTGATTGATTGCGATAGGCAGAACTTTGGTACCTGTGTTGTATACCTCGCGCCCATTCATCTGGAAATAGTGCAGACCTTGGTTAACACTCTCATGGGTGGAGGGTATTTCTGAACCACCGGCTGGAACGGTATAGTTCCATTTACCCCGGCCATCTGTGTAAAGTCGAAAGGCCAGGAAGCCTTCATGCGTGTCTCCATGTGAGAAAACTGCTGCCCCAGCGCCATCACCAAAAAAAACAGCGTCTCTCCTGCTCCAATCAGTAATTCGCGAGAAAGTATCTGCGCCAATAACTAAAACATTATCATACACACTGGTGGCGATGTACTGGGAGGCAACTGACATGCCGTAAAGAAAGCCACTACATACTGCAGCAATATCAAAAGCCACAGCATTGTATGCCTTAATCTTATCTTGAACGATAGCCGCTGTTGAGGGGGCGAGTCTATCAGGTGTTGCAGTGGCCACAATAATTAGATCAATATCAGATACTGTAAGTCCAGCATTCGCAACCGCATTCATCGCTGCAGCGGCTGCCAAATCACTGGTTGCCTGGTTTTCTGCAGCAATGCGTCTTTCTTTAATACCCAGATTCGCATATATCCACTCAGCGTTGGTATCAATTTTTGATTCCAAATCTGCATTACTAACCACCTTCTCAGGAAGATATGATCCAGTACCGGTAATTTTGACGTCTCTTACAAGTTGCTTCATTTATTTATCAATATTCCTAATACACATATTATTGGAATCATAACTGTTGGTATCAGCGAGGTAATACCGATGACAGAACACCTCGATAAGTCTCATAAATATCCTCTTTAATTTGAGGTAGTCTCAGACCTATTGCCTTGGATAAGTCGTTGCGTTGACTCCAAAGTTGATCAAATGTATTCTTGAGTGAGTCAAGTGTAAGGTTTTCTACAGGAAGATCCCACTCCTCCATCCCAAATAGCCCCAGTACACCTCTGTACTTATAGTGCCAACCAATGGATATGGTAGGTTTCTGAAGAGATAATGCGGCAATTACTGTATGATATCTCGAAGCAACTACAACTGATGATTGAGATACCACTCCCTTAATTTGCATAGCACTCAGCAATGTGGGGTCCACAACTACGCATCCTTCACTCGCCACCAAGTTTTTTACTTTTTCGGCTATTTTAAGGTCGTTGTCTTCTGCTACAACAGCGTTGGGTAATAGAGTGACAGTTGCTGAATATTCATCAATGACATGATCAATAAATCCTGAAATCGTCTTAAGATAAGACTCCTCATTTTTCGCGCGTCTGAACGCCTGCTGGCTTACTGAAATTAATACGTTCTCTCTAGATTCATCTATAAATACGGGTGGTCTATCCTCAGGCGGAAGTAAAAACGCTGTATCTCCAGTCAAAGACACGCCCTTTTTAACTCCGATTCTGTTTACCGCATTATAAGATTCCTCATCCCTTGTCATGACGTGATTAACGCATCGACCTAAATAGAAGGATGCAAGTCGTCTATTCCACTTCATGTTGAAAGGTCCAAGGGCTGCAGTTCCCTTTATTAGTGGGACACGGTAGATTCTTCCCAGGAGTAAGCGTAAGCCCTCTCTGAAACGATTAATAAAGGTGTTCTTTCCAAGTAAATCGGTAAACATGATTCCCCAGATATCAATTATCACATCGGCCTCTCTTAAAGCAGTGTGTGATTGTCGAAATTGGGGAAAAGGGAAAAATTTGAACAGTCGAAAAAATAGACCACCTATTGTTAGTAGATTCTCATCCAATGGAAGAACTTCCACTCCATATAGATGTTGAATATTACGGTCATTGGTTAGTTCCTGGGCTGTAGTGAAATAGCTTATTTGAGCATCCTTTTCAAAGGATCCAATAGCTTTTTCTGTTCCCACGTATAGTGATGGTCCACCGAGATTTGAGTTCAATCTCGCACCAAATATCACAACCTTAAGCGCCACGACAGTCTCCCTCATCAATTCCTAAAAAAGATTTCCCAATTTAAGCATAATTCTTCTACTGAGTTGTACGAATGGAAGAAATTTAAGTGTTGTTTTGTTCTTTGGGACAAAGCTCATAACATGGAATACCAAGTTCCACATATAGCGAACATTCACTTTCTGTATTTTTCCAATATAGTGTGGAGTGGCTTTTCCTAAAAAGTGAAGCGCTCTTAACCTGGATTGAGCTCCCTGTTTAAAATCCACATTCTGACTTCTGGCTACTTCTTCCGGATCAGCCTCTTCAAGAACGATTGCACCCATGTTTGCTGCAAGCTTCAACAATTCGTCCCCTATCTTGTTCCTCACCACCAGCATGGATTTACCCACGTTCTCTTTACCAATAAATTTTTTATTCCATGGATCAGCAAACGAAATATCGGCTAGTTCAGCAGTCAAATCGTTACATGTAAAGCATCTGGGTAGTTGAAAATCATAGTGAAAAGCAGAAGAAAATTTAGCGCGCCGTTTTTTGTCCGTTTCAGTAGTTCCCCGCTTAATGGTTTTCTTCTCACCGTTTTTCATAGTTAAGGAAAATAAACCTGGCCACCCCATGCCCCTGTACCTTAGATGGGAGACATCTTCAGGAATAATCTCATTTTCACGAAGAAAATATTCGGTACCATGGAAGCTATTTGTATTTGCACAATAGAGGCCAAAATGATACAATATTTTTAACTTAAGCTGGGGGTTTATCTTCTCAAGTTTTCGTACGCCATGCAAGTGACAAGGTAGTCCTACAACGGCATATCGACCTTCTGAATTTGCGATTTCTGAAAGTGCATCACCCAGATGAGCCGGACAATATTTGGAACCTGCAGCCGCTCTAACCTCACTACTCGTTCTGGCAATAATCCCACGTGGTTCAAGGCCGCTATCCATTGTAATGACAGCTACTCCATCAATGAGATTTTGCTCCAGGGCAAAAATAAGTAAGCTTGTGACCAATCCGCCTGAGCTGGATTCAAATCTTATGTCATGATCTGTGGCATGTGAGTAATAACACTTATCATAGGTTCCAAGAATGGGGGAATTATTCTGACCTTCAATAAATTTCTGAGATAATTTTGCAAAATTTACTTCCACGCCAGGACAGACAACAACACATTTACCAACCTTTGCTTCTTCACAATAATCACAAATGGATTCATCAATTACGGGAGTAAACATACCTCTTTTTTTGTCGTTAATTATTGTAATAGCATCGACATGACAGGAGGGCTGGCAGATCCCACAACTCATGCATAGATCGGAGCTGACGACAGAGGTGACTGTACGATGATCCCTGAGCATAATTTTCAGGAACTTTTTGGGATATTCGATCCCCTAGCGAAGGTGAAAATAAAGGGTAGCATTAGTAAATAATATAAAGCCATGACAAGGGCATAAATATTAATAAAGCTGGAAAATGCAAGCTCAAAGTAATCCACAAGCCCCAGACCGATGATGGTCAATGACAAGTATCCGACCTGCCACACTAGCGATATATATTGTTTATTGAAAATATTATTTATGGCACTTAAAGGGGAAATTACAAATTTGACGGCCATCATTGGAATCAGGTAGCGGGCATAGATTCCAGCCTGTTCCCAATTTTTGCCAAACACGATTACAAACAAATCCTGAATAATGAAATGGAGAATACCAAATCCCACCAGACTGAGAGCTGTCAGTTTCCAAAATGTTGATTTAAATGTTTTCAGGGCGCCACCGGTTTCATTTTTCTCACTGGTCGCCTCTTGAAAAAATACCTGACCAATTGAATTGCCGAGAAAATTCATAGGTAGGATTAAAATACGGTTGGCAAAAGAATAATACCCCAACAACGCTACCGAAAAGATTGATGAGATTGAGATATTCAGAACATTTTGAGTCAAAGTATTTGAAAGAACTGCTGCAACTGAAAACTGAGGGAAGCGTTTATATCTTCTGAGCAAGGCCTTGATTGATTTCATAGCTGGGAATGTGAACGGGGCTAACCTTCCCCTGATATTGATAGCCAACACTATACTTTGCACAAGACTTCCAAATATCTGACCAAGAATGAGACCGCTAGCCTCGCTTTTTATGGCACCAGCTATCAATTGAACACTGCCAGTGACCATCGATTTGACAACTGAAACTTTTGATAAAAGGGAGAATGCGTTCAGACGGGTTGCTAAAATGTTTAAGAGATTAAAAGTTGCCAGAATGAAAGTCAATAGAGGGGTAAAATAGATATAAGTATTCAGAGCATCATTATTAATCAAATTCATTATTAATGGATGGAATAGAATAATGGCGAGCAACATTACAACACTGCTGATTCCTACAAATGTCCATGAAATTACAGTCAGATGTATCGCATCTTCATCTGAATCAGGCAGCATGATGGCCTGTTCATATCTGCCACTTGCGATGACAGAGATCAAGGTCGAAATGGAAAGGAATAGTGCAAGAATACCGAAATCCTCAGGGCTGTATATTCTGGTTAGGATTGGACTGATTAAGAGTGGTATTGCCTGACCAATACTCACGCCAGTTGCAAGTGTCAGTACATTCTTATTGAATTGGGAGCTCATACCTGGTTATTTTTCTACACTCAGAATCGTAGCCATCATGGTGACTGATATTTTGTTCCAACTATTGTCAAGAGCCAGTTGTCTTGATAGTTCAGGTTTAAATTCCTTGTCGGCACGCTGAATCTGTTCTACAAAATCATGCTGGCTTGTTCCAACAAAAATCACATCTCGCAAGTTGTGGATCGTTGATGAATAATTCATGGAAACAACTGGTTTACCTGCTGCACTATATTCATAAAGTTTATTGGGATTCAAAGGCTTGGTTAATTCATCAACAACAAAAGGGATGAGGGCAATTTTGAAAGCCTGTACATAGGCTGGTAAATCCTGATAATTGACCTTTCCCAAATACGTCAAGTTTCCCAATCCTTTAAAAGCAGACTGATTCTCAAACCAACCCTGACGAATTTCTGGACCTATGAGTATAATTTCATGATCAGAATTTGCGAGGCAGATCTCCCGTATAAGGGCAGAATCCAGCCAATCCATAGCGCCAGCATAGCCCAGAATGGGTCTGGTAATGTTTTTAAGCCGGTCTGGTCTAGCTTGGGGTGTTGAGAAATGATCGAAGTCCACCCCATTCCCCAGTAAATGAATATTTCTAGCTCCCAGACTTTCAATGCTCTCACTAATCTCGGGACTTACTGAGAAACAGAGCTGAGCTACTGTAAGATATGCCTTGAGATATTCTTCTAACCATGTGGGTGTCCCAGGAAAGTCCAAATGGGCATCATTAGCATCATAGAAATGTATAGTTGCCCTCTGTTTCGCTGCAATCTTACCCCAAAAAACCGAACTGAGACCTATCACTCTGTTACGGTTGGAGAAGCCCAGCAGGATTGAGAAGAATTTAAAATAAAGAGAACCCAGCATTCCAAATAACCAGCGTATAAATCTAAGATTAAATAGACTTGCTATCAGCGGCTGAGGAATAGCTTTCAAAAAGGGGATGGTCAGAACTGTGATATTCCCATAATGTCTGGGGAACCAGTTCTGTTGTTTCCCAACCACAAAAGGTTCGATAAAGAGAATTTTAGTATCTTGGGGGAAACGCTTAAGAATCTGCTGTTTCCTCGTGACCATATAATCCCATTTAATTTCAGAGAACCAGATCAAATGCTTCATGGGAGCATCAACTTTCTAAACCTACATTAGATCCAGCTGAAGTTTTATTTCTCAGGTAGGTCCCCATATATTTGAAACTGAAGACAAGTTGGCAGGCTAGAATAGTAATCCATTGGTACCATTTTGCATGCGTAGCAAATATCCTTAATAGACCGACTAGTTTTCTTCTCAATTTGGAGAAGGCGAACTCCCCTCCCAGAGATGCAGAAACCTTGTGATATATTTTACTATTCGGTTCAAAGAGTAACTCATAACCGGCCGCTCTTGTACGCAAGGAAAGATCTACATCTTCACCATACATCTTGAAGGAGAGATCAAATCCTCCCAGTTCCATGGCGAGATTGGTTGGCATCATGAGACAACAACCTGTGATGTATTCCGTTTTCTGGCGCGATGCCTCCAGCGTACTTATATGTTTTCGTATATGTTGATGCTCCACAACCCCAGTCCAGAGGTTGACGATGCCACCACCGTACCATATGAGATCAGGTGTGGCCGAGTAACACATGAGGGGTGCAACCATCCCAATTTTTGTGGAAACTTCAAATCCAGCTACCAGTGGCTCCAGGAAATCTGGTTCAACTGTGGTATCATTATTCAAAAACACAACATGGTCAAAACCCAGCTCATGAGCCCATTGCAAACCAGCATTATTGCCACCCCCATAGAACAGATTTGATTCAAGTTTGAGGATGGTTACATCGCTGTGGGCTTTCTCAATAAGGTGTACTGAATCATCGCTGGATCCATTGTCAATCACTACGGTTTCAACATTAGGATAGGTCACATTTTTAAGTGACTCCACACAATCAATTGTATCCTCAGCACCATTCCAGTTCAGAACCAGAATACAAATCCTGGGACTATGCATTTTGTAGATCCTGAATCATGCGAGAACAGAAGTTATACGTAGAATATTGTGATTTAGTGGCTTTAATATTTTCTGTCATCCTATCCTGGTCACCTTCCAGAAAGAACTTGAGGATTGCCTGCCCAAGGGCGTCTGGATCCTCAGGCTCAACAAGATAGCCCGTCTCCCCTTCTTGTATATATTCCCCCAATCCGCCTACCTTTGTGGCAATAACAGGACGCTCCATTTGAAGTGCTATTCCAACGATGCCGCTCTGGGTGGCTGTACGATAGGGTAAAACCAGAACATCCGCTGCAGCGAAATAAAGGGGCAATTCACTATCAGAGATGAATTCATTGCGGAAAATGGTATAAGATGAAATTCCCTCTGATTTTATGAGATCCACATATTTTTGTGAATCTTCATAAGCCTCACCTAGAATAAGAGCAGTATAATCGTCAAAATCGTGTTTTATAGTACCTAGCCCTTTGATGAGAATATCCAGTCCCTTATATGGACGAATCAAGCCGAAATACAACACGATGGGGTGATCAGGCAAATGCAGCTTTGCTCTTGCTTCAGCCTTGCTATGTGTGGACTGGTAAATCTCATACAGTGGATGGAATAATGTCGAGGTTTTTATCCCGGGTCGATGTGTCTGAACATCTTTAGAAACTGATTTTGACATGGTGATTACATGGTCAGCTCGGGAGAGAATCCGGCGCGCCATCCAGGAGTCAACAAATGATTCTTCATGGGGAACCAGATTATCTACTAGAATAGCAACTTTGATGGATTGTTTGCGCAATTTCCTGGAGATATAGCCAATAAGAGGTGCAAAGAACGGATTCCAATAACGAAAAATCACCCACTCAGAGCGGAAGTCTTTAATCTGTCTGACCGCCTGAATCCAGGTCAATGGGTTGATAGAATCAATCACTCGTTCTGAGGAAAAATCTAAGGCCAAATCGCCAATTTTATATTCAGTTTTACCTGGAAAAAGAAAGGCTGGGTACTGGCGTTTATAGTTGATGAACTGAACCTGATGTTCTTTGCTCAATTCTTCATAGATAAGGGCACTAAGGTCTGAAATGCCCCCGCGGTACGGTGGACCAACACTGATTAGAGAGAGTCGCACAGAAGATTTGGATCAGTCATCGCCACGGATGACAGGATTCTCCTTGTGGAGTGAACTGGTTATCAATTCACCAAGCAACCCCATGGAAATAAACTGGCCCCCAATAATAGATAGAAGTATACCAATATAGAAAATGGGTCGACCCCCTATCCACTGTCCAGTACCAAAGAGATACTGCCGAAACCATTGGATGCTTAAGAAACCAAGAATTCCCATTCCCAATACGAGCAATAACATGCCTGCCAAGCCAAAGAAATGCATGGGTTTCCTCATATAAGTCCCGAGAAACATGACGGTAAATAAATCTAGATACCCAGTTAATAGTCTCTTAAAGCCATATTTGGATTCGCCATATTTCCTGGCTCTATGTGCCACAACCTTTTCAGTACAGCTAAAGCCCTTTTGCTTGGCCAGGACAGGGATGTAGCGATGCATTTCGCCATATAGTTCAACATTTTTGACTACTTTGCGAGTATATGCTTTTAATCCACAGTTAAAATCGTGAATGGGGATCCCTGAAAGGGTGGAAACGGTAAAGTTGTACAGTTTGGAAGGCCATCTTTTTCCGATGGGGTCATGCCTGACTTTTTTCCAGCCTGAAACCATATCCCAACCTGAATCCAGCACAGCAATAAGCTCAAGAACTTCACCAGGATCATCCTGAAGATCTGCGTCCATGGTGATTACATAATCACCTTCACAGCGTTGAAAACCCGTATTAAGGGCTGTAGCTTTACCATGATTTCGTTGAAATCCAATCGACTTAACCCTGGGGTCTTCACTGCCAAGCTCATGCATGATCTGCAGGGATTTATCCTGACTCCCATCATCAATAAACAATATCTCAAAATCATGAGCCGATGGTTCCAGCGCTTCTCTTATTTGAGTATACAATTCCACGAGTGATTCTTCTTCATTATATACTGGGATGACCAGGCTGATTAAACTCAATGTGCTATCCTTTTGGTGTTCATTGTTTCAATCTTTGTAACATTAAGTGCATGGGTTAGTTCCAGAGTCTCAATCATCTCAACTTATCTGCACGCATGTAGTAGATATACGCCTCATTCGACTTTCCAAGATACTCTAAAACGTCTCCCATGTGCATTAAAACCTCCGCATTTTCGGGGTTGATACTCAAGGAACGGTCAATCAATTCCCGGGCAAGTTGAACGTGACCCAATTTAAAATATATCCAACCCGCAGTATCCAGATAGGGAGCATGATCAGGATTAATGAGGAGTGCCCTTTCAACAAAAGTAGCGGCATGTCGTAGGGTATCTTCGCTTACATCCCCCTCAGTAATCAAATAGGCATAATTATTTAAAGCAAGATCATCCTCAGCGTTTAGTTCAATGAGTTGGAGATAGGTTTGCAGTACTTCCTCACGACGACCAAAAAGTTCAAGTGTGTTGGCAATAAGATGAAGTGTTTGTGGGTCGCTGGGGCGCAGTTTGAGTGAAGCTCGTTGGGCGTCCAGGGCAGCCTGATAGTGTATCGAATCAGCTTGTTCTACGGCAATATCATGCAGAATGCTTCCCATTAGTCGGTGCAAAAAAAAGTCTTCTGGAAAAGCAGGTAAATAACTTTCCAAGATATCACGTGCCTGGTAGACATCATCCACATCCAGATAGGTCCAGACTAACATTGACACAGCGTTAGACATTTCAGGCTTAATTTCAAGAAAGTCAGTTAGGAGCACGCGGGCTGTAGTCGATTCACCGGCATCTATCAAAAGCTGACTGAGTTTTAATTTTAGTTCCCAGGTATCCGGATAGTCTCTAACGACAGCAGTGAGATAATCCACTGCGGCCATTTCACCGTGCATCACCTTCACCAGGTCCGTTTTCATGCTCTGAAGATCCATTGAATAGGGAGCGACCTCTATCAGCGAGTCCATGAGGGCTTCAGCATCAAAGAATCTATTCATCCCTAGAAACAATCTAATCTGTCGACCTACAAGATCAGTCTTCGTAGGCATCCGTTTAATCAACTTACTGTATAGTTCGGTGATTCTATCATAGTCATTGGCCGCGAGATAAATGGACTCCGCTCTGTGTAAGGCAGCGACCCTATCCGTATCTAATTCCCAGAGGCGAATTAAAAATTCGGCTTCACGGATAGTATCTCCAAGGGCATGATGAATCTGAGCTGATTGAAGAATTGCATAATCATTATTGTAGTCAATATCCAGAACACGCGTAAAATAGCTCAGAGCCAGCTCGTGCGCCTGATTGAACTGGGATATCTCCCCCAGCAATTCCAGGGCATCTACATTTCTTGAATCGTAACTAATAACTTTTAAAAGAGCAGCCTCGGCCAATTCTTTCTGCTGTGACTGGAGATACAACTTGGCAAGTGAGAAATGGATATCGACTGCTTCGGGATCGTAGCTAAGTGCTCTTTTATATGCCAAAATTGCCTGATCGACTTCACCTGCAGCCTCAAGATCCATTCCATCCATAAATGCGTCGATAGCTCGAGTATCATAGGTTTTCAAGGAATCATCCCCTGGAAGGGATGAAACCAGTATAAAGATGATTGCTAGTGCTATCCTGGGCAAGGTCATGATCCACATATTCCTAGAGGGTTTCAACTCCCGTAGGCTCAGATGGTTCTAAGGGAAGACTTTTACCATAGAATTTTAATATGAGGAACAGAGCAGTGATACTTAATGCGTAAAACATTACCCCCGTCAAATAACCAGCATCTGGAATCAGACCAATAGGTAGAAAACCAAACAAAATGGCGACTCCACCAACAACCAGAGCATAGGGAAGCTGAGTTTGGACATGGTCTACATTGTCAGCACCACTAGCTAGAGATGATAGGATGGTTGTATCTGAAATAGGTGAACAATGATCGCCAAAGGTTGCACCACTGATGATGGCTGAAAAAGTCGCCCAGAACATCACATTATGAACATCCCCTGTGAGCTGAACCGAAAGGGGAACGATGAGGGGAATCAAAATGGACATGGTCCCATATGAAGTACCCGTGGCAAAACTAATCAGTCCTGCCATAATGAATGTGAGTGTCGGTAGCAATCCGGGGGAAATCCAGTCACGGGTGTAGTGAACAATAAAATCTGCCGTATGAATATCCGTACAGACGCTACCCAGACTCCAGGCCAGGATAAGGATAATAACAGCGAGAAACATGGTTCTAGCCCCTTCAAACCAACTTTCCAGAGCGGCCTTCAATGTGAGCAGTTTCTGCCCCAGGGCCATCGTTATGGCAATGAAGGTAGCGATATAACTGCCCCACAATAAGGCTTGACTGGAATTTGTATTATCCATGATGAGAAGGAGTTTTTGCATCAAGCTTTGATTCTTGGGAAATACCTCTGGCATACCTGTTATTATCATCCCCACCATCGTCATAACAATTACAATCAGAATTGGGATGACTGCATTATACCAACGGTGTGGAATACCTTCGGGCATGGCGTTCCGGAGCATAGAATCATCAGAAAGTGGATGTGAACCCGGCCGTAAAATTTGACCGGTTGTAATGGCTCGCTTTTCTGCTGCATACATGGGTCCAAATTCTCGATTGCTCAGCGCATTCATGAAGACGAAAATTATGGCCAGTACTGCATAATAACTAAATGGGATAGAAAGGAGGAATATGAGATATGCGTTCGTGTGAATGCCCAGTATTTGAAGTTGCCCGTCCAAAAGTGACATGGCAAAAACAATCCAGGTGCTGATAATTCCAATACTGGCAACAGGAGCAGCTGTGGAATCAACAATGTAACTAAGTTTCTCCCTACTGACGCGAAGTTTGTCCGTAAAGGGTCGCATGGTGTTTCCCACTAGCAAACTGTTGGCGTAATCATCAAAAAAAATGAATAATCCCATAGCAGCTGTGGCTACCTGCCCGCGAACTCTGGTCTTGGCGAATCTAGCAGCTATGGCAACGATACCCGCCAAGCCCCCATTTCGCTGAACAATTCCGATTAAACCTCCAAACCCGAAAGTGAAGAGCAGAATAGTAGCATGACCGGGGTCGGCCAGATTATTCACGATATAGCCATCCAGAGACTTAAGGAAGCCATTGATAGGATTGAAACTCATCATGATGGTCACACCGACCCAGATGCCGGCAAATAAGGAAATGAGCATTTCTTTAGTTAGTAAGGCCAATACAATGGCCAATAGAGGGGGTAATAGACTCAGCCAACCGGGAATGGAGGTAACATCTGTACGCTCCAAACCACCTTGGTTCAAAGGATATTCCAGGACTGTATTTCCCTTAATTTTAACTTCAGCACTTCCTACTGGACTTGTGATACTGAAAAACTCTGTAGAAAGTCCCTTGATGACCACCGGATTCTCGGGGCTGGCTTGCGAAAAACCCTCCCAATTCAATTCAAAGGGAACATTTGATAAAATGATTGTGGGTAGATGAATATTTTGGGCAAGTACTGGTTTTCCATAACACAAGAAAACACTCGCAACGATGAAAAGCAACTTTACATTTCTCAGGCGCGTGATTTTGGCACCATTCCTTTCTCATATTTAACCACTTGATCTCCACCTCTGCGCTTGGCTGTATACATGGCAGCATCTGCTGACTGGATTAAATCCTGCATAGTCTCACCATCTCTGGGAAATTCTGATAGACCAATGCTAATTTTATTATCAATACTCATTTCATTCACTTCAAAGGGGTGTTCACGAACTGCTGCACAAATACGTTTAGCACTTGCCATACAGGCTGCTGCATCAGCATTCACCATGATCACAACAAACTCTTCTCCACCATATCGGCCGGGAATATCACTGGTACGAATGGAATCTCGAATGATTTGTGAAATTTCCTTGAGCACGAAATCACCAACGAGATGGCCATAGGTGTCGTTTACCAATTTGAATTTGTCAAGATCCAGAAACAGAACGACCAGAGAATTCTGATAACGACCGGCACGGGCCAACTCCTCCTCAAAGCGTTGCTTCAATGCCCTGAGATTATAGAGATGTGTTAATGTATCGATAGTGGCATAATTATTGAGACGTTCATAAAGACTGAAGCGAGTTAGTGCTGCGCCCAAACTCTGACTAATCATCTCAAAAATGGCTAATTCACTTTGTTTGACGGGATATTCTCTTGATGATTCCAGGACCAGCACTCCAGGTCCATTCTTAACTTTCACCAGAGGAAAACCTATAACCTGATCATAGGGATAATCTTCATAATCGCCTGTTCGGTATATTCCTTCTGATTCAGTTTTATTACTTTTTTTATAAATGAAGTGATGTCCGCTTATGATAACCTTACTCACGAGGGAATTATATACTGGATAACTCATACCTTGTTGTAAGTCCTTTTCATCACCTTCAATTGAATCAATCAGGAAATACTCTGGAGTGTTTTCTGGGTGCAGAACCAACACAGCTCTATCAAATTGAATAAAGTATTTTCCAAAGCGGGTAATCTCGAAGAGAAAATCAGTCTTTGTAGCTGCCACATTTAGATGGGTGTTTACTTCCAGCATAACTGAGAGATGGTCTGACCTATCCTTATAACTATCTAAAAGATTTGAGGTAATGGAGTTCGCAGCCACACTGGCAGCCACATCGTTAAAGACAGTCAGGCTAACCGTTTCTCTAGAAAGTTCTTTAGGGAAAATCGTCAGTAGAAATCCAAGCAGTTTAGCTGGCTCCCCCATGGGCGAGATGACGGAAAATTCTGCCCAATCGTCAGGCTCCGTCGAAAACATGGCCGAGTTTGCCTGATTTTGAATGAAGCTACTCTCCACCGCTTGCGCTGATAACATATCTACAATTGCAGGAACATCTGAGGGTATGATATCAAACAAATGAGTCTCATTGGTGGGCAGGTTCTGAAGCTCAAATCCATGCTCGCCATTTCCCACATAAAGATAGACACTTATTTCGGGATATATGGTGTACAGGATGTTCAGTAGGTGTTGGACTTGCGATTTAAAAAAAGGTTTCGAATCTATATTCGCCAAATCAATATCGGTGAGCGCCATTATCGAACCTTTCCCTGCAGTACTTCATCGAAAAATATTTCGAGAAGATATCTATTTAGAATTTCTTAAGAATACACCATCTCAGACGATTTACGCCATAGACTTAAAGTTAAAAGTTAAGAGCACCAAAATCAATTGATACTCCGCTTTTAATGAGGATAAAATCAGTTGGTTTCTAGAGGGATATTGTGGAGCTAAATATTATTTCTTACCACTAACTAATTGCACAGATTGGTTCTGTGAATTTATCGTGGCATTCTGGAGTGTTAATGAGTCTGCAGCATGGCTTGCAGAACTATCTGTTATCTCTGCAAGTGATTCATCGGACTGAATTTGATTAGTCTGCTCCACTGCAAAATTCGATTTCAAGCCAGGTTTCATGGAAGAAATCGGATCAATTAAGATGTTAATACCAATTGCAACAATAAGACCGGCTGCTATGGCATACCCCGCTACCTTTGAATAAGAGGAATGGTAAATCCTTTGCCAGGTAGTTTCCTGGTTAAGTGTATCAATCCGTGATAATAATGTTGAGGTGAAATCAGTAGTGGCTTTAACGCTGGGAAGATTATGAAGGGTTTCCAGGACACCTGATAAGCTTTGAAATATTTCTCTGCAGGATGAACATGAGGCTAGATGGGCATCAACCTTGGCTCGGATTTCAGATGGAAGTGAATTTTCCTGATATTCGGTGAACTGTTCACAAATGTATGCACAATCTGTATTTTGCATGCCTATTCTTCCTCGATGTATGATGCTCTAACAATAGCGTTTTTGGCTATAGGATTACTCCTTCAAGTAGCTCAATGTTTCTTGTAATTTCAAACGCGCCCTATTGACGCGCGACTTGACAGTGCCCATTGGGATGTCGAGTATTGTACTGATGTGTTCGTAAGAAAGTTCCTGAATATCTCGTAAAATAATTATGGTTTGGAATGGTTCAGGTAAGGCATAAATCGCCTTCATAATTTCTTCACCAGCATAGCTATTAAAAACAATAGCTTCCGTGCCCTTGCCCGGATCAACTGGCGTAAACTCATTGTCATCAAAAGACAAATCTGACATGGTATAAGTTTTACGACGTTTTCGTTTTCTGAGTTCGGAGCGAGCCAGATTGCCAGCGATAGTATAGATCCAGGTGGAAAATTTTGCAATTTCACGATAAGCATGCTTATTCTTATAAACTTTAAGGAATGTTTCCTGGACCATATCCTCGGCATCAGTCATATCATGCAGAAACCGGTAGACAAAATTTACCAGGCGATCTTTATAGCGGTCAACCAGTTCAACAAATGCATGCTCATCCCCTGCCTGAAAGGCGGCTATGAGTTGTTCATCTGTTAGTATCGGTTTTTCACTCATCACTTAGACAACTTTCGATACCCACTCTGTAAAGGCGCTTAAAGTATCCATGGAACCCAATCTAAACTTTATATCCAGCATAGCTAGTTCACGAGTGGCGTCCTGCAATTCTTTCATGGAATAATTTTTTGATACTGAGCCCAATTTGCTCAAAAAGAACCATGAGGTTGCTCCCTGACTAATAGTTTTCCTGGCTTCAGGGGATTCCCGCAGCGCCATGAGTTGTATGAGGCAATTGTAGAGCATGGCGACCAAATACGGTAGCCCTTGCTTACCTTGATGATCAATTTCTACCAAAGTCTGAGTAGCAACTCGGCGATCTCGATTGAATACGGCATCAATAAATTGTGAGACCTGTGCATTTTCGATGGCACCTGCAACCCGGTCTACTATTTCTCGATCGATGGTCTCAGACGTATCATTGAGGTACAGAGATATTTTCTCCAACTCGTTATCTATGATGGCCAATTCACCACTGCTCAGCTCAATGAGACGATATATTCCAGCCTCATCCATATTGAGCTTGCGTTGGGATGCCATTTTCCCCACTAAGGCAGGTAATTGAGAAGCTTCCGGGCTGGTTACAGGAATAACCTGTGCAGCATTTTTCATCTCGGTGAGCCACTTTGCTTTCCTAAAATCACTGATTGAATAGTGGGCAAGTACAACTGTATCATCGGGTAAATTCCTGAGCATTTCTGCTAACTTGGTTTTGACACCTGTCCCTGCGTCCTGGATTTCATGGAGCATGATCAGGCTGGCCGAAGAGAATAAGCCTCCCCCACCGAGCAGATTGCTGACATCTGTAGCAGTCTTCAGGTCTACACCCCAACGTTGAACCAGATTAGCATTCTCTCCGAAGCGGCTTTTGAAGGCTGATTGAAACTGGCTAAGAAATTTTCTATATAGATAGTAGTCTGAACCCATGGCAAAATAGAGACCGGAAATTTTCCCATCCTGGAGTTCAGAAATTACCTGAGTATAGTTCAATTTGGAGGGCATGATTAAAAGAAAAATAATCCTATGATTGCAACACTAAAACAGTACCAGGCGAAATAATGAAATTTCCCATTCCTCAACAATTTAAGCAGCCACTTCAGACTAAATATTCCAACAATGAATGACACAACCAATCCAATCAACAGGATGACAATATCACCAGACGAGAGACCTACCTTGAGTAAATCTATAAATTCGAGAACAGTTGCCGCCATGATGAGGGGTAGCACCATTATGAAGCTGAAGCGTGCAGCCTGCTCCTGCTTAATTCCAAGCCCCAATGCCATCGATATGGTGGAACCTGAACGTGATATCCCCGGTACCAGGGCCAGCGCCTGAGCAAACCCGATGAAAAGGGCTCGCTTTATGGTGATGGGCTTGTCTGATTTAGGAAAATACTTTGTTGCTAAAAGCATTGAACCCGTAAATAAAAGAGCAATACTGACCATGAACGGCTGGGAGAAAAGATCACTTATCTGATCGCGCAAGAGTAGACCAACAATACCGGCTGGCAACATGGCGAGAAGCATCAATATGGTCAATCGGAATTCATCGTTGTGCTTGTATTCTGACGACCAGTTTCCCGGTTTAATAAGTCGTGTAGCAAAAATTCCGAATAAATTTAAAATATCCTTCCAGAAAATGACCAGGACTGCCAAAAAGGTACCAAGGTGAACTACCAATTCAAAAGCGATACTGTCCCCAAACGAATGGGAGTTCAACAAGGCTTCACCTAATACCAAATGACCAGAACTTGAAACTGGTAAAAATTCTGTTAGACCCTGAACGATGGCCAGGATGGCTGCACTAAGGGGACTCATTTATTTATTCCTATTACTGACATCATTCTTCCTGTGGTTCCTCCATCACGACGATGGGAAAAAAATAACTCACTATCCCTATAGCTGCAAAAGGGCAAAATTTCGATCTGATCTGAAGGAATCCCTAATTGCAGGGCAGTATCTCTCAAATAAGCATTATTATTGAACATAAATCGGTCGCTATCAATTGCAGGCTGTAAATATTCTGATGAGAATTTTTCTTTAAACTCTGGACCCAACTCAAAATTGTCCTGTGTCAACCCCGGTCCAATAGCCAGACACAGTGAATTATATTCAGCACCTAATTCGTTGTGCATCATCTCAAGGGTTTGACCAAGTATATCAAGCTCCGATCCCTGCCAACCCGAGTGAACTGCAGCAACAAGTGGCTGTTCCAGTGACCAAACAAGAATGGGAGAGCAATCTGCGGTCAATACACGCAAATAGACACCGGGATTTACTGTAATCAAAGCATCTCGATTGGCATATTTACCAGGTGCATGCACAATTTCAATTCCATCTCGACTCACTTGAAGTGGTTCAGCCAGTTGAGATTCCCCTATCCCAAACTCATTTAGAAAGAGTTGTCGATTGGCGGCAACATTCTCTTCAGCATCACCACGAGAAGTGGACATATTCAACCCCTGAAAAGGAGCTGGACTCAAACCTCCCAAACGATTAGAAAAGCCCATTGAAACATGGGCTGGCCTAGTGAGGTTTTGGGGATTAAGAACCCTTATTCTATCTCCGATGTCGAATCCACCTCAAGAGTATCCATAGAGAAAAAACCTGAATTATCATAGTAGCCTGTTAATTCAAATGCATTCTCTACGTAATCCATAAGAAAAACCAGGTCATTTTCCCGTCTAGTGTCACCACCCCATTGGACTTGATGAACCAAGCCTTCATAATTGGGAGAGTTTATCATCACCTCCCAGAGCTGACTACCTGATCGGCCGGCATATTGGGCAGATTCAAGCAACATCCCCATGACATCAAAGCCCATATAATCATATTGATCGGGACGATGCTTAAAAATTCGAACGAACTCATTGGAGAACGACTGACTGATTGTCTGGAAACCAAGTCTATCACCTGCCACCAGGGTTAAATCAGAAATATAGCTGGCGTCCTTTTTCAAGATATCGCGATCGAGCCAATTCTCATCACCGAGGATGTGGGTAGTTAAGTTATTGCTGGCCAGTTGATAAAGGATGTAGCGCATATTGCCTTCATGGATTGGAAAGAATATTCCATCTATATGGGACAATTCAACTCCAAGCGAATCCCCACGAGTAGGTTTTGATTTTCTGAAAATAGGCTTGAGCATCTCCTCATACACATTTACTGAATCTCCCTCAGTGATCAATCCAATGAGCAAGGAGTCCAGACGCAAAGAGTCTGCCTGAAATTTTATATAGAGTTCCTCTAGACCCTGTTCCCTGATTCTCCTGAAATGCACTTTGCTGAGGTCTGTTGGTTCTCCAACATACCATCCCTGATACTGGATAATACCTCCCAGTTCATCCACACGAACAGCAAAATTATCAGCGAATTGCTGCCCATATTCAGTGGAGGGTGCAATAATAGCGAAAGTTTGTAGCCCCAGGGTCTGCACAGCATACTCTGCCATGGCAATCGCTTTACGTTCGCGTGTGGAACGGAATTGAAAAATACCCTTTGATAGATTCGTCAGATGATTTTCCGTAGCTGTTGGGGCAATAATGGGTATAGAATGACCCTCTAACACAGCTGCGGTACCTTTTACATTTTCATTGGTCAAGGGGCCAATCTGAGCAATTAAGCGAGGGTCATCTCTTACTTCACGAGCTATTCTAATTGTCTCAGATAGTTTGCTTTCGTTGTCAAAGATATGCAGATCAACCCCGTAATCAGTACTATCCATGAAGGTCATGGCTGAAAATTTAACACCATCCAGGATGGAGTTTCCAATCGTACCCAGAGGTCCCGTAAGCGGCAGAACAACGGCGACATGCAAAGTATCGGACTGGTTGGAGCTAAAGCGATCATAGAGAGAGATAGCTTTTTTTCGGAGATCCTCATCTTTGATGTAGGGACGCATATTAAACAGGATGCTAATTGCTTCCCCCCTGTCGCCCTCTTTCAAAAAGCGTTCGGCTACAAGAAGGGCAATATACTGACCGGTTCTATCAATTGATCGGCCGGCTAGTGCATGTAAGTCATCAACATCGCAAGCATTTCCCACTAAAGATTCTGTGTATTCGCGAGCTGCTTTTCTAATTTTTTTATCTTTGGTCGAGATCGCAGAAGATGCGAAATACCAGGCGGATTCACGTGCATCACCCAGATCGAGGTGAATTTCGCCGATGAGAAATTGAAGATCATCCATGTATTGACTGCCAGAATAAGCCTGAGGAAAATCACGAGCCAGCATGAGCGCGCGCTGACTAAATCCCAGTTTATTGTAGCACTTGATTCTCATAAAGGATGAGGCAGAACGTTGGGGATTTAGCGAGACTTCTTCATCTGCCAGCTCTGCAAAAATCCGCAATGCTTCCCAGTAAGCCCCCTGATTGTAAAGCGAGACCCCATCTTTAAAATCGGGGCGTCCTCCAAATAGGAAAATTGGGACAAGAATTAATAAGAGAAATTTCCGCATCAATTACTCCACTGTTACGCTCTTTGCTAAATTTCTTGGTTGATCCACATTGCAACCGCGTTCGACAGCGACATAATATGAAAGGAGTTGAAGGGGAATCACATTTAAAATGGGTGCCGTAAAAGAGAGTGCGGGTGGAACATACAAGACGTGGTCAGCAATATCCTTAATTCTCGTATCCCCTTCTGTGGCCAGTGCAATCACCCTTCCATGTCTGGCTTTCACTTCTTCAATATTACTGAGGATCTTATCATAGGTTTTGTCCTGTGGGGCAATAGCTACGATTGGCATAGATTTATCGATGAGGGCGATAGGACCATGCTTCATCTCTGCAGCGGGATAGCCTTCGGCATGGATATATGAAATCTCCTTTAGCTTGAGAGCCCCTTCCAGAGCTACGGGGAAGTTGACACCCCTTCCCAGATATAAAAAATTTGAAGCATCAGAGTACAATTTGGCAATTTCAGCAATCTGATCTGCCTGTTTCAAGACCCACTCAACGTTTTCAGGCAACTGTTGCATGGCCTTACTGATTTCAAGACCGTCGTCTCTAGTCATCCCCATTAATCGGGCAAGCTTTAAGGTCAGAAGAGACAAAACGGTCACTTGAGAAGTAAATGCCTTGGTTGAGGCCACACCGATTTCAGGACCGGCGTGAATGAACACACCTGCTTCAGTTTCCCGGGAAATTGAACTCCCCACCACATTGCATATACCGAGAACAGTTGCTTCACGGTTCTTGGCTTCCTGGATTGCAGCAAGGGTATCAGCCGTTTCTCCCGATTGGCTGATGGCAAATACGATGGATTTTGCATCGACCAGGGGTTCTCTATATCGAAATTCACTGGCATATTCTACCTCGCAGGGCAGGCGGGCGAATTGTTCAAACATCATTTCCCCAATCAGACCCGCATGCCACGATGTCCCACAGGCCGTAAAGTAGCGTTGGTCTGCATGGAGTATAGATCCGATCATATGATCGATACCACCGAGGTGAGCATCCCCTGAATCAGGGAGCAAACGTCCTCGCATGGCATCATATATCGTCTGGGGTTGGCTGAAAATCTCCTTCAGCATGAAGTGTTCATAGCCACCCTTCTCAATTTCTTCGAGATTGAAGGTGATTTTATGAATTTTCTTATCCACAGGCTCATCATTACCAGAATAGGTCTTCATGCCATTTGGAGTAAGGATTCCAATTTCCTCATTATCAAGGTAGATGACATCCTTTGAATAATTCAAAATCGCAGCAACATCGGAAGCCACAAAGAATTCATCATCACCGACTGCCATAATGAGGGGAGCACCTTTGCGGGTACACACAATTTTTTCAGGTTCATCGGTGTGGATTACAGCCAATCCGTAAGCACCCACAACATGGGAAAGCGCTTCACGAACAGCATGTTCAAGATTACCATGATAAGCCTGGCTAATCAATGCAGCTATTACCTCGGTATCTGTCTCGCTTTTAAACTCGTAACCAGAGCTTTCAAGGCCATCTTTCAGCACCTTGTAATTTTCGATAATACCGTTGTGAACAAGGGCTACTTTTCCGTCCTGACTGGTATGTGGATGTGCATTCGAAATCGTGGGTGGACCATGCGTGGCCCAACGAGTATGTCCTATAGCTACCAGGCTACTGGTTTTTTTACGAGCCAAAAGCCCCTGAAGTTCGTCAACCTTCCCAGTCACCTTCTCCAGGTTTAGATTCTCACTATCCATCATGGCAATACCACAAGAATCATAGCCTCGGTATTCCAACCTCTGGAGACCCTGAATTACAACAGGAATTGCATTATTCTTACCGATGTAACCGACTATTCCACACATATTTTATCCACTATAATAATTAGTTAATAACTGGAGTCAGAAATTTAATGCTATTCCCACTCAATAGTTCCAGGTGGCTTAGAAGTCACGTCATAGACAACCCGGTTTACACCACTTACTGAATTCACAATTTTGCTGGAGACTTCAGCGATTATCTCGTATGGTATTCTGACCCAATCGGCCGTCATTCCATCCAAACTGTGTACTGCTCGGATAGCGAGCACGTTTTCATAGGTCCGTTTGTCCCCCATGACGCCAACTGTTTGGATGGGCAGCAGAACTGTAAAAGCCTGCCAAATTTTGTCATACCAGCCTGTTTCATAAAGTGTATCGATAAATATTTGATCTGCAGCACGGAGTATACTCAAGCGATCCTCACTGACAGCACCGAGACAGCGCACGGCCAGCCCAGGTCCAGGAAAGGGATGACGACCAATAATCTTGGCAGGTACGTTTAGAACTCGACCGACAGCTCTGACTTCATCTTTAAACAGTTCCTTAAATGGTTCAATAACCTTTAAGGACATCTTTTCGGGAAGTCCACCCACATTGTGATGGCTTTTGATGGTTACTGCATGACCTGTAATGGCACCACTTTCAATGACATCAGGATAAAGGGTCCCCTGGGCCAGGAAATCAATCCCTTTAATCTCTCGCGCAACTTCTTCAAAAGCCTCGATAAATACACGACCAATAATTTTGCGTTTTTTCTCAGGCTCAACCACACCGGCAAGCTCAGAAAGAAAAGCATCGGTATAATCATGTTGGTAAATCTTAACATGGGATGCTTCGAAGAGGGATTTTACTTCTTCAGTTTCATTTTGACGCAAAAGACCATTATTGATAAATACGGGAACACAATTCTCACCGATGGCATCGTGCATAAGAAATGCAAGTACGGAAGAATCCACTCCCCCACTTAAGCCAAGTAATACTTTCCCATCACCTACAGTGGACCGAATTTGCTTGATGGCATCTTCAACGAAGCTGGATGATGTCCAGTCACGGTTAAAAGCTGCAATTTTGAACAAGAAATTACTAATTATGGTCTGTCCCTGTACCGTGTGGTTTACTTCAGGATGAAACTGAACTCCATAAAAGAGTTTTGACTGATGGGATATGCCAGCGATCAGGTCACCACTGGAGCGAGCGATAATGTTAAAATTCTCGGGAATTGTCTCGACATGGTCACCATGACTCATCCAGACCTGTGAACCTTCGCTCACGCCTTCAAATAGTGGACTTTGTGTGGGAAACTGAATTCCCATGGGGCCATACTCTCTGGTTTCTCCAGGAATCACATTACCTTTGAAATGTTGGGTCATTATCTGCAGACCATAGCAAACGCCCAGGATTGGAATTCCCAACTCAAAAATAGCCGGATCAACCTGTGGCGCATGCTTTTCAAAAATGCTATTGGGACCACCTGAAAGCACCAATGCTTTCGCTCCCATGCTTTGAATTTCAGTTGCGCTGAGATCAGAGCGTACAATACGACAATAGACCTGTTCTTCTCTTATTCGACGTGCAATGAGTTGAGTATACTGAGATCCAAAATCTAAAATTAATACTAATTCATGCATGCTCGGCTAGCCTAAGTTCAATTTCCAGGATTTCAATGATTGCATATAGCCTGTATTGGTAAGTTCATAGTGCAATGGTGTGATTGTCACATAACCAGCTCGTACCGCATTTTCATCCATATCTGGATCAGAATTTTCATAACTACGGGTACCGGACAACCAATAATAGACCCTTTTGCGGGGATCCTCGCGCCGGTCTATTTTTTCTTTATAGGTACCACTCCCCTGGCGAGTAACAGAAAAGCCTTTAAAAGAGCTATAATCTCCAGCAGGAACATTCACATTCAGGAGTGTCCCAACAGGCAATCCTTCCTTGAGAATTCTTTGGGCCATAATAAGGGCGACTTGCCCGGCTGCGGTGAAGTCCTTCTGCACAAATGAATCCAATGATATGGCCATAGAGGGTATGCTCAATATGGTTCCCTCATAAGCTGCAGAAACAGTCCCCGAATAAATAATATCAACACCAACATTAGCGCCCTGGTTGATTCCTGAAATAACCAGATCAGGTTTTTCCACCAACCCGCCATTGATTGCCAATTTTACACAATCTGCAGGCGTACCCCCGACAGCCCAACCGAAGTGCATTTCATCTCTAAATATTTCGGTCACCTTGAGTGGGTCTGAAATTGTAATAGCGTGCCCCATAGCACTCATCTCAGAGAGGGGGGCAACAATTGATACATCTGCGAAATCGGATAATGCTTCTGCCAGGGTTACAATCCCCGGTGCATTGATTCCATCATCATTGGTAAGAAGAATTTTAGGTTTTGGCATGAAGAATATCTAAAATTTCTGCTACTTTTTGCTTGAGATCATCTCGAGGAACGATCAAATCAAGAAAGCCCTTTTCTAACAGAAATTCAGCCCGCTGAAAGCCCTCGGGTAAATCAGCTCCGATGGTCTGCTTAATAACTCGCTGACCAGCAAATCCGATCAGAGCACCCGGCTCAGCAATATTAACATCACCCAACATGGCAAAACTGGCGGTGACACCACCTGTTGTCGGGTCTGTCATTATGGAAATATAGGGAATTTTGGCATCTGCCAATTGACTCAGTTTTGCAGAGGTTTTGGCCATTTGCATCAAGGAATATGCGCCTTCCATCATGCGGGCACCCCCAGATGCTGAAACGATGATCAGGGGTATTTTCTTTTCTCTCGCTAGATCAGCAGATTTTGCAAGCAATTCACCCACTGCAGATCCCATGCTACCACCTATAAAAGAGAAGTCCATGACTGCAATCACTATTGGTTTTTCGAACATGAGCCCTTCAAAAACTTGGACCGCCTCATTGTGACCTGTTCTTTGTTGAGCTGCCGAGAGTTGGTCACTGTACTTTTTTTGGGCTTTAAATTTTAATGGATCAAGTGGTTTGATATTTTGAAAATACCTTTGTCGACCTTCGGTATCCAGCAGGAGATCAATATAACTGCTGGCGGGAATTCTAAAGTGATATCCGCACTTATAACAGACATTGTTGCTCTGCATTAGCTCAGCTTTATACAGAATCTGGCGGCAACTGGGACACTTTACCCAGAGACCTTCTTGTATGTCCTTCTTCTCAGAACTTTGGGTCTGAATATTTTTATCTTTGCGTCGAAACCAACTCATCCATAATCCTCGATATTTAACAGGTAATTAACCCTGATACATAATAACCTACAAAGCAAGTTAGACCAATTTGTAATTCAAATAATCCATCGCTGGGGTATCCATTTTCAACCAGTGTTTAGAAAGTATTCCTGAGTAATTTCAGAATTGAGGGGGAACCCACTTTTTTGCTTCATAAACGGCATTATAAAGCGGTTCAAGCTCATCCAGCTCACGTATACCCAAATGGGTACGAGATTCGGCTAAAAGGGCTACAAATGATGCTTTTGCATCAACATTTACGAACCTGGATTGGACCTCTGAAGCTTCTGAACCCTTTAACCAGGCATCGAACCCACGATCTGCTTTACCAAAATAGTGGTCGATTTGCTTTTCTGCCAGTTGATCCCATGCTCCATACTTAAACTCAGGTGTGACAATCGTTGCGGATTTCGAATAATCATAGTCCGCAAAGTGTACAAAATTTCGGTGCGAGTATATAACCGCCCTTGAAATTCCACTTAATTTATCTCTCATACCATATGCCATGGCATCAGTGGTGGGAATCGGTATTAAGGGCAGCTCAAGAGCAACAGCCAATGCTTTCATGGTTGCCAGCCCGATACGCAAACCATTGAAGCTGCCTGGGCCAATAGCTATAGCCAAAGCCTGCAGCGTTTCACCTGATGAAGTGCAATAACCCAGCGCTTCTTTCAGAAAAGGAGATAGCTTTTCTATATGAATCTGTGCCCCGATATCTTCCTGCTCCCAGACAATAGATCCATTATGAGAAATGGCTACTGAGCAAACAACGGATGAGGTGTCGCAGGCGATTATCACAGACTTATCTCCAGGGCACGTGGTGAATGGATCAATATATCACGACTGTTTTCTGCTCCAATAACAGCACGGAAACTCAGACCAAAGGCATCCTCCGGGATAGCCCCGGCAACTATATCTGCCCACTCGATGATGACAATGGCTCCAGACTCAAAATACTCCCAAATCCCCATTGAAATTAATTCCTCCCCGCTGTTGAGACGGTAGGCATCGATATGAATGATATCCTGTTTTTCACCGTGATATTCATTGATGTATGTAAATGTTGGGCTCAGTGCATATTCTTTTATTTCAAAGAAGGCAGTGAGACCCTGGGTAAAGGTTGTTTTTCCACTAGCCAGGTTCCCGCTCATTGCCAGGATGTCACCGGGGAGAAGTTGGGCAGCTAACTTATGGGCCAGGAGGCCAGTTTCTTCCGGTCCGTGCGTCTGGAATCGGTACTGGTGCATTACTTGGGCTCCAGATATGCCAGGGGTATAATCATCTCCCACATGCTCAGGCCACCATGCTGATAGGTATCAGAAAATTTATTTTGGTACTTTCGGTAGTTATTTGGGTACAGGAAGTAATACATTTTCTGGGCAATAGCCAGAGTGTCATTCGGGATGGAAGAGGGTATCCTGAGTCTTTCAGGATTATCCAGATACCAGGCATCTTTGGTGCTTGGTTTCAGGTTACGTCCTTGTTTGAATCTAAGATTTGTAGAAGCCTCTCGATCTGCAAGGATCTGGGTCGGTTGTTGAACACGGATACTGCCATGATCTGAGGTGATGACAACATGAAACCCCATTTTGGCAGCCGTTGCAAGCACTTCCTTTATCCAGGAGTTGTTGAACCAGGCTCTGACAATCTCTCTGTAACTGGCTTCATTGGGTAGGAGTTCACGGAGCAAGGGCGAGTCTGTGCGTCTATGAGCCAGCAGATCAACCTGATTAACCACCAGAGTGACTAATTTTTGGCTGCCCCAGGATCCAAATTGCTTGGCAAATTGAATTCCATCCCGGTTGGTGATTATCTTTTTGTACTTGGCTTCGGGCTTTAGATCCAAACCAGATCTTTTAATGTTTTCATTGAGAAAGGATGCTTCATGGCGGTTGAGACTATGTTCATCAGTCCCCCCCCACCATTCCGGGTGAAATTTCGCCATATCATCAGGAAATAAGCCACTAAAAATGGCATTGCGGCTGTATTCAGTTGTTGTGGGTAGCAGTGAAAAATAGCCATCACGTTTAATCTGGTAATCATTATAAAGTAGCGGTTCCAGGGTGAGCCACTGATCCCAGCGCATACAATCAATAATCAGCATGAGCACTTTTTTATCTTCCTGAAGAAGTGGCTTCACTGCTGTTGAAAAAACATCAGGCGAAAGGGTTGGGCGTTTATCAGATGAAAGATTTACCCAGTTTTCATAATTGGATTTCACGAAGCGGGTGAATAGATCATTGGCTTCATGTTGCTGTTGTAGAAGCATTTCATCAAATCCGAGATCGGGATAATCATCCAGTTCCAGCTCCCAGGCAGATAGCTGATCGTGAATATTGATCCATTCCTTTGGACTTGGATTATCTTCTATTTTGATGGCAAGATCAGCAAAGGCACGCATGTATTTGCCAGAGACAGCATCATGTTTGATTTGTCGATTTTCCAGAATTTTGATAATTGCCAATAATATTTGTGAAGGATTAACTGGTTTGGTGAGGTAGTCAGAAATTTTACTTCCGATAGCCTCCTCCATAAGTTTCTCTTCTTCATTTTTTGTGATCATGATGATTGGAAGTGCTGGGAATTCGGCTTTTAAAATGGCCAGGGTTTCCAGTCCATCTTTGCCAGGCATGGTTTCATCGAGTAGGACGATATCAAACCTGTTGTTTTCACAGAGTGCGATGGCATCATCCCCATTTGTCACAGTTGTGACTTGAAAACCTTTGCCTTCAAGGAACATTACATGCGAACGCAGCAGGTCGATTTCATCATCGGCCCATAATATTTTTCCCCGAATTTGCTCAGCAGTATTCATGGCACCAAAATATCAGTAGATCATGTTGAGGAAACATTAATCTTCGAGTGAAACGTGAGTAATTCTGATTAACTATTTCTCAGTGAGTCTCCAGGAGCCGTCCCAATCTTCTCCAGGTGGATTTTCCAGAAAAATTTTACAACGGTCAATATAGACGCGACTGGGATTTGTGTTTCGACCGGGAAACATATCCTCCAGGGTATCTGAATGGGTGAATGCTTCCAATGCTGCCTCAAACTTTTGTGATCTATATAGTTCTAATGCCTTATGATATGCGTCCAGCATTTCTGCATATCCTTCTGGAAGGTTGTCTTTGATGGACATAAGCTCAAACACATAAACCGGTTCGTTTTTTCCCTTAACGATGGCATAGTCTAGTTGTCGCCATTCAAACCCATCTTTGGCAGCCAGATAGGTTGCTTCAGCAACCTGGATATAGACCCCATACTGTTTCGCTGAAGATTCCAAACGGGCAGCTGTATTCACGATATCACCCATCATGGTATAATTCATTCGCATGGCGGAACCCATATTGCCGGTGACCATATCACCGGTAGCGATACCGATACGATTCTGCATATTGTGAACTATATCTGGCCATCTATCACCTTCAGACTGCCATTTTTTACGCAATACATCCAAGCCGATCTGCATGTTGACAGCGGTGAGGCAGGCCATATGTTCATGATTCTCAACGGGTACGGGAGCACCGTAAAATGCAACAATAGCATCTCCAATGTACTTATCCAGCGTGCCTTTATGCTCAAGAAGAATATCAGTCATATCCGTCAAGTATTCATTGAGAAGTTCAACCACCTCCTCAGCAGACAGTTTTTCTGAAAAAGCTGAAAAACTTTGAATATCAGTGAAGAAGGCTGTATGTACTCCGGCATCTCCCCCGAGTTTTGGTTCTTGCTTCTCCTCGTACATTTTGTCGATGAGTTCTGGAGCGATATATGTTCCGAAGGTATCCTTCAGGAAGTGCTTATCTCTTTGTTCGAGGATAAATTTATAAAGAACGTTTGTTAAATAAGTCAGTGCCATCACAACAAGCGGAGCCACAATTGGGACAAAGAGGGTTTCACCAGGCGGTGGAATCAGAATGCTTTCTGAATTTCCGCTGATCCATTTTAAGAACCACAAGTGATCAGTGGTAAACATACCCACACTGATGCTGAACAAAATAGTGGCTTCTAATCCGATTAATACGGCACCCCATAAAGGATCAAGGAAAGCGATGATTAGATATGCAACCAGAGCGCAGATTACGATCAGCAGTATATGGGTGAGGGCTGAATCGGAAGTAAACTCGATGGTTTTGCCCAGCACGTGTACAAAATTTTCATCTAGGAGTGTTTGGGTGGCATTAGCGTGGTATTCGAAACCCGGCATTAAGGTTGGAGCTCCTAAATAATCAAAAAATGCTGTCGACTTGTAGTCATGCATAACTTCAACCGACACTCCAATGATACAGATTTTATCTTTAAATGGACTTGACAAGATTTCCCAAGTAGGATCCATCATGAGCATCATGCTATTGAAACCGCTGGTGGAGTCAAACTTTGACATCCAATCCGTATCTTCGTCACTGGCAGGTAAGTCATAATCTTCGGTATCAATGATCCATACCAGGGGAAATCGCTTAAAGGTTTGCCAGGGTTCTGATTCTCCGATACGAGCGTGGGAAGCCGGACCATAGATATTGGTCAGGAAACCTGGATGATCTGATCCGTAGGTAGGTATGGTCAGCGGTCCATAAGTGAACTCAGAAATCTCATAATCATAGGTCAATCCGGGTTTATCAGGGATTTCGAGGTAGTGCTTAACTGCTTTCATCGCCAAGGAGAGTCGCCACTCATCGGGCGAGTGATTCATAGCCCCAAAAACGGGATAGCGACGCGTAAAATGGTCTTTGTCTTCCTCGATATCGACCAGACCATGGTCAGGATTTACCTGCATGATGTATTCATTAGGTGTCACTAGCATTTGGGGTGGAACACTTGATAATTCTGTCTTTATGGTGGAAGCCATAACCACTTCTGTGCCCTTGCTGCGTGCATACTCAATGGCCTTAGCGATTTCCACATCGCCGTCGGTGTAACCTTCCGGAAGCACACCATTAAAAACGGATAAAATTCGAGCGGTGTGGGCATCGCGGGAGTCAAACTGAATATCAAATACAATTACTTTTGCACCAGCATCAGCCAGATTCATGATGGCAGCGTCCCAGATTTCACCACGTGGATAAGGCCAGCCTATATCAGCCAGTAAACGAAAAGTTTCATCGTCTACATCAATGAGGACTACCTCTAGACTATCATTTGGATTTTCCTGATGGGCCGCCCAGGAAGAAAGTGGACCCCTTAGCTGATAGCTGTAATCCAGCATTTTGAAATTAGCCAGATCAAACAGTCCCACGATTTGAATCAAAATTGCTAAAACGATAGCGATAAAAGTAAATAAAACGCCGATACCGTGTTTTTTCAGCATAATTATCCCCGATTTTTATTTATTTCGGTTGTCTAAAAAGTCATCTCAAGTCGGGCTGAGACCGTATTGTCAGAATAATCAGTGTAATCGCTGACATATTTGCGTCGTTCATAGCTCCCAATAACCCGAGATTTCACGGTTGAAGTTCCAATAGTGATTGGTTTGAATGTGTATTGGGCATTACCCTGTAAATTCGATTGAGTTTTCAAGGTGGATACCAATACTTCCTGCTCATACTTTTCTGATTCAAAAGTCATATATTGGACGCTACTGCGTAATACAAGGTCACCACCAAAGAGTCGATACCCTGCACCCAATCGATAGGTATTAAAAGTATTAGTTTGATAATTGAGATCGGTTGTCTCATATAGCTGATTTCGATTATTGCGGATGGATATGGTTGTAGTAAGCGGGATCATCCATGCCGATCTAAGATTTAACCCATAGAGATTTGAGGTGCGTAGTAAGCCTTCTCTTCCAATGACAATGTTATCCATATTCGAGCGCATCATGTTAAATGATATTGTATTGTCCAGAGGACCTGTTTTAAGCATATAGGTTAAATTTACATTAGTACTTAGTGATTCATTTAGCTCTCTATCATCCAGTATAAACAAGAGGGTGTCGTCACCTACTATCTGACTCGTATGTGTAGTATCATCAATATTATTGTCTCGAGTGAAATACTTCATATTAGTAGTGATCGTTGGCAAGCCGCTACCAGGATTCAAAGTAATTCCACCGCTGAAAGCATTTTGAACAAGACGCGGATCCGTTTCCAGATCTTGGGAAATAGTATTATTCTTGTATAGCTCCCATCCCAGATTCAGATAGAGCATGTTGTTTAACATACGCACCTTATCTGAGACTTTCCAACCATTCCAACCCTTTCCATCGAGACGCAGGACTGGGCTACCCAATGCTTTATAGCCAGGACCAACATGGTGATAGTCCACATGGATAAAGTTGCCATAGTAATTCATTTTGGCAGCAAAGTGGAGGGCCAGTGTGGTGAGGCTCTTCAGTGTATTTCCGTTGGCAAAATTGTCAAGATCAATGGGTAGGGTTAAATTCTCATTAAGAATAAAGTATTCGGCCAGGTTCTCTGGATCAAATTTTCCATCAGTCAGCAGAAAGTTGAGACCCATTCCTGAAACCGCATCATCTAGTGTTGCCAGGGGCAAGTCGATTGAGCCAGTTCCGAGCGTGTCATCAGCGGTTGAATCTGACAGTAGTCCGTAGGTATCTAAGTCAGCTCGAGTTAGAGCTCCATCTAATATATTTCTGTTGTAGAGGGAGAAGGCTGCACTGCCTTCCAGGACAAAACGGTGATTATCAAGGGCTAGTTTAATATCGGAGCCAATCACAATATTATCTTCGGGATTATTCCCATTCATGAAGTACTGAATATCTTGCGTTTCACCGTTGAGGGTATAGGTGTCATCACCAAATCCCACCACAGTGGTACCAGCATCAGTGATAAATTCTTCTGAGAAAGTATTGGCATCCCAATCGCTTGGCCTCAATGGTACGCTATTGATACTATCACGGGTATGGACATAAAACAGGCCGATCTGGAAATTTTTTCCAGATCCAAAACTTGGTCGTATGGCAAACAGACCTCGCTCAAAACTATATCCAGTTCGTCTCCACTCAGAACCGGTCGTATCGAATGAAGCACTACCTGTAATGGCTCGCGATGTTTGCCCAGAGACGATGTGCAAATTCACCCATTTAAAACGGGCGTCAATATTGTGACCACGAACCCGTTTGCCCCAGAGCGCCAGGCGATTCATCATGGGGGTCTCATCACCAAAGGCATACTTCAACCATGAGGTTCTAACTTTAATTCCAAAACGATTCTGTGGTTGGAGGTTGGGATCTTCTTTAGAAGTCAGATTCGCAAATAGCTTAACCTTTGCCCAGTCAAAGTTAACATTGGTTGAAAAATCCACTCGACTCACAGCCTGCGATGTGGGTGTGTAGTTCGCTACAGAAACGGAATCACCACTAATTACAGTATCAACATTGGCTAAGCTGATATTGATTAAGTCTGCTCTGTGGCTCACATTCAGATTACCGTTGACTTTCATATCAAATATTTGTTGGGCCTGGCTCTGAACATCAAAACTCCAGGATGTAGAGGATAATCTGACACCATAAATGTTTGAGACTTCAATAAAAATGCTATGCTTGCCAGCACTCAAGGCATCTGGCTTATAGGTAATCAAGTCTGTGGTTACTAGAGAATACGCAGTAACATCTGCATTATCAAAGGTGACACGCACTGAGTTGATGTCTACATTATCGAGATTGAACAGGGAAACGGCCACAATCATGGGTTCGCCAAAAGGCATAATTAATCCAGGGTCAGGAGTCAGGATGATCAATTCGCCAAAGTTTTCGCCACCCCCAGCATCAGGGGACACGTCGGCCAGGCTGGCTTCAGAGACTGCAACAAATTGAGGATCTGTCAGCGGATCACTACTTAATGGAAAAGCTACTAACCCCCCATCTTTAAGACTAACGACAATCACATACTCAATGCCAGGAGCCCCAATAATCTCTCCAGGTAAATCTCCTGAAAGTTTTACATCGCCGATGTCCATTCCAGCTTCCAGATATCCCACTTGTCCTGCGAGACGATACAAAATCTTAGCTGATTGAATATCATCTATTTCACCTGTATAGATCGCATCCAGTGTCAGGCTGTTGCCTTCAACCGCTTCGTGAGGAGCTATGTGGATTAATTCGCCATCCGATTGGAGGGCGAAGCCATTTATTCCTACCCCCACCAGCAATATTGCAAGTAGTCGCTTCATAATAGTTATATCCGTCTGAGAGCTTATTACTCGGCGTATTCGATAATTATAAATTTTTCTGAGTTGGTTTCCTCATTGACCATGCGAATGCGAAGTTCATGGATAGTACTACCCGTTTCTTCTTCATCGGCATCCTCATCGGGATCTTCTGGAATGGCATCGTCATCTGTTTCTTCAACATCGACACTTCCATCTGGATTGGATGTGGCTGTTTCATCTTCGCCAACGTTTTGAACGGTACCACTAATGAGGTTTTCAACCTCGACAACACCTTCCATTACGATAAAGACATCACCGTTTTCATCACTCTCAACCCACCATTCGGTTCCTTTTACGGAAGCCACAGATGTGGGAGTAGCAATTCTGAATTCACCTTTCTGTTTGTTCACAGTAGCCTTGACCGTTCCATAGTCAAGGGAAATGGTTTTTGATATTTTTCCGCGTTCAACAGAAGCCAATATCTCCATTTCTGAATTGCCTTTTACCTTGAGTTGACTTTTGTCGTCAAGAAAAAATATGGCAACAAAACCATCGTCGGATGTTTTTATCCAGTCGTGATTCTTGAGTTGTGTTCCCATGATGGCATTTGGTGAATAGTCATCGGCATTAAATTTTTTGTGGAAGGTCGTCCCGCTTGCTTTCGCAATTACACCAATCGGTTCTTGCGCCACAGCAGTCATTGACACGAGAGCAAGGAGAATGATGATTATGGATACTTTTGAAATATACTTCATTTTTTTAACCCCTATTGTGTCGTAATGCTCTCGATTTCGTAGGCACCGCTCATAAGCTGAACCAGCAGGGCTCCGAAATCGGTTGAATTCAAATTTTCACCATCGAGTGAAATTTCTGCACACTCACCATATCCCTCTAAGGGGCCATTGGTACCAAACAAGACATTATACTGACTATCTCCGAGCACATTTCTCAATTGTTGCTGACATGGTGTGATTGTCTGCCCAGCCTCTGAAATAGTAAATCCGTAGATTTCGCTATAGAATTCTTGATCATTTCCTGTGGTAGAGCAAACTTTTTTGACTTGCCAGGCGTAGGCCTTGCCTACTTCAAGGGGTCGTCCATTTACTGAGGAATAGTCTAGTTGATTATTTGAACCAACAGAGGCAAAGGTACCATCATCAGGATAGGGATAGGACGCTTCACTTTGCAGGGCATCCTCTGGGGAGCTATGCTGGATAGGATTGTATTCACAAATTCTAATATAATAGTCATCACAACCCGTGGAGTTCCACTCAAAGACTGGGTATGTATCACTTACGAATTCATAACCTAAGGAAGGGAAGATTAAATCTATGTTCGCAGGAGCAACAATTGAAATCTGTTTATTTGGTTCAAAACCTTCGGGGCTAAATGTATATCCAGGAGCATCTACCATGAGAGTAAATGAGTAATTACCAGAAGGCATGGAACCAAGGGTCATGATTGTATTCACAAGACTCTCTGCTTCATCGGCATCAATCATATCCAAGGTAAAATGATCAAATGTAATCTTGTTGCCTGCCTCATCATAGACGCCACGACTCTCAACATTTCTATCTAGATCACGATTTGTGATATAAATAGGAGCCTGCAAGGTCATGGTCACCTGAGCATTGAACAACAATTCATTATTCAGGTTAAGTGAAGGGACATTGGCGGTCATATTCAAGGTGAGATTCACATTCTCAACAGGGTAGGTATTGTCATCAACGGAAATGCGATATCCGAAAATAAGCGGGTTGTTCTGTCCATTCTCAAAATCGAAATCTGTTAGGTAAATAATATCCCACTCAGCCAGGTCTGGTTGAGCAGTTACAACAAGGTTTTGTCCATGGCTAATAGTAGCCATTAATAAAGTGAGTGTTAGGTACAATATTTTCTTCATAGTTTCCTCCTGCACAGAAGAAATATAAGACACGCAGATCAACTCTGCGTGCGCCATGTCATCTTCTATTTAGCGCGAATTTAGCCCATGACACAGCTAGAAACAACATATGCATAGCTATTTATCCATGTAATAATGGCTGATTATCAGGTAAATATTGAATATGAATTGGTGTGTTGTTCAGGTCATATTTGCACAATATGTGCATGAATCATGATTGTACATCTCACCCAGTATCAAACAACCATCAAACATTTCTACAATTTATTGACATTTTGTGTAAAAAAAAGAGCCCCACCCTTCGATAAACTCAGGGAACAGGGCTCTTCAAGGTTTCTCGACAACGTCCTACTTTCACACACTCAAAGAATGCACTATCATCGGCGCTACAGGCCTTAACTTCCGAGGTCGGAATGGGATCGGGTGTTTCCCCTGTGCTAAAGTCGTCGAAAAATCAAAAATCATTGGGCAGATTCCATTAAATGTAATCGCCCGAAATGACAAAGTATGGGAAAAAGCTGAGTAGTGCTTCATATGCGTACTAGAATTAGAATAATATTGATCAAGCCTCACGGAAAATTAGTATCACTCGGCTGAACATGTTACCATGCTTACACCTGTGACCTATCAAACTCATAGTCTTTAAGTTTCCTTCAGTCCGGATAAACCGGAAGGGAGATCTTATCTT
>JABIFG010000049.1 GCA_018650795.1 Fidelibacterota bacterium | reverse complement strand
CACGGTTAATTTGTTCTGATATTTTTCTCTAACAATTCCAATAAATTGCACTAAATTCTGGACATTGGTCCTTGTGTGCGGTATAAGTGTGTTCACTTTATATCACACAAGAGAGCTGCTTTGAATATCAGAGACATTATTATTCGCCCTATCAATGCTTCGGAAGAACGCTGTTTTCATGAATTAATGCAATCACATCATTATCTCGGAGCACTTCCAAAAATTGGCAACACTATTTTATATGTTGCCACATGGGAAGATAAATGGGTTTCCTTACTGAGCTTTTCAGCAGCAGCTCTAAAAAATGCAGCTCGTGATCTATGGATTGGCTGGGATTTTCGTCACCAATTTGATCGCCTCAACCTTGTTGCAAATAATTCACGATTTTTAATTCTGCCTAATTTCCACAACAAAAATCTGGCGTCTCGTGTGTTGTCATTATGCCAGAAACGAATTCAGGAGGACTGGGTCGAGCGTTTTGGTTACCCTCTACTACTACTGGAGACTTTTGTAGATCCGACCCGATTTCAGGGAACAATATACAAGGCATCAAACTGGAAATTTGTCGGATTTACAAAAGGTTATAAACGTGTTAGTGGTGGCTACAGCAATACACCAACATCACCTAAAATGGTTTTCGTTCAACCCTTGCAACGTGATTCACGCTCTCAATTATCTCGGTCTTTATTACTCGAACGTTATCAAACAGGAAAACCGAGAATGAAATTGACAGCCAACCAGATGAGAGCACTTCCAGATTTTTTCAAAGATATTCCAGACCCCCGCCGGGCACAGGGGAGGCGCCATAGAATTGAGGTTGTTCTAGCTATATCAGCAGCCGCTATCCTCTGTGGAATGAGAGGTTACAACGCAATCTCAGATTGGGCGCAATCGCTTAAAACCAAGGCTCTAAGAAGATTTTGTTGTCGTCGCAGGAATGGGCGATACATAATTCCAAGTGAGAGTATTATTCGTGATGTATTGGTACGAGTAGACCCTGAACAACTGGATAAAGCACTACAAAAATGGAACGCAATATATGGAGCTATTGATGAGAGCTTGGCAATTGATGGCAAAACCATGTGCAACGCCATTGATGATGATGGTCGTCAGGCGCACATAATGAGTGTTATTGGCCATAAAAGTGCTCAATGTTACACCCAAAAAAAGTTGGAACATTGCCCGTAAATGGCAGTAACAAGGAAAAACAAACCAACGAAATAAAAATCGCCATCCCCCTTTTGGATGCTATCGAAATACGAGGCAAAACCATCAGTGCTGACGCCTTGTTAACACAACGTAATCTTGCTAATTATCTGGTTGAACAAAGGGGGGCACATTACCACTTTACCGTCAAAGGCAATCAAAAAAACTTGCTTGAGGATATAGAGTTTCACTTTGATAACATTGATGAAAAACCAGATTTCACCACAACAGATTTTGATCATGGTCGTATTGAAACTCGCAATATTTGGATAACCACCGATCTAAATGAGTATTTGAACTTTCCCCATGTTGGGCAGGCGTTTAGAGTGGAACGGAACACTATTGACAAAAAAAGTGGCAAGGAAAGTCGAGAGGTCGCCTATGGGATTACAAGTAAAAAGCCGACTCATGCCACGCCATCACAGGTACTTCAAGACAATCGGAAACACTGGGCCATTGAAAATAGCTGCCACTACATAATCGATTGGAATTATGACGAAGACCGAAGCCGTATAAGAACAGGACATGGTCCTGAAAACATAACTCGGCTTAGGCGTTTTGCAGTCAGCATCATCAAAAGTAGAAAGGCGAATAACGTTTCTCAGAAGATGCGGCAACTCAACAAAAGCATCAGGCTAGTTTTTGATTATTTAAAAATGACAAAAAACTCTCAAATAGTTTCGGTGACTTAGCAGCTAGAACAAATTAACCGTGAATATTCTGGGTGTTGGTTGATCAACCGGAAGCACAATGATCGTTAGAATCTATGAATATTTTTATGTAATGGTTTCAGATTTGGATGGAGCAGTTTTTCCGATGAACAACGTTCACTATCCCTCCCCTCCCCCATGACGATCAAGGTTTAAGACTGGTTATCAACCTTTTTCTGAACTCGCTCTCTCAAAATTTGACTTGGTTTAAAAGTCACCACCCTTCTGGCAGATACCTCAATTTCTTCCCCAGTTTTTGGATTTCTACCAATACGAGCACTCTTTTCTCTTACCAAAAATTTCCCAAACCCTGGCAACTTCACATCCTCACCTCGTTCAAGGTTCTTCCGAATCAACTCAAAAACAACTTCTGTGGCCTCAGTGGCCATATTTTTAGAAAATTTCGCTCTTCTTTGAACCAATTCAACAATTTCAACCTTGGTCATCTTTTCTGTGCTCCTTGAATCATCGACTATGCTGCCTTCTTTTGCCATTTAGCCCACCACCTATTGGGCATAGCTGGTTTAGCATAATTAATCTCTAAATGAATTACCTCTTCTTCATTTTTTCTTTTTTCTTTTTCCTCTTTTTTTTTCTTTCTTGCTTTTTTTACCACTTTTTGATGTTGAGGATTTTTTTTTTGAGCCGCTTTGGATTCTAGTTTTGCCCCCCTCCCCTGCTCTATAGGAGAATTTTCCGTTTCTGGAGCTTCATCTGGGATGTTTGTAAACTCCGCATCTCTAACAACATGTGTCTGAGTGAACCTTGATTTTCTAGTATCCCCATTTCCATAGACGCTATTTTCAAATGGCTGATTGTCGTTCATATTTTCACGAAGCTTTTTATTCTCAACCAGAAGAAACTGGTTCTGAGTTTCTATTTTCCCAAAATCCCCCGCCGTTTTGATCAATCGTTCGTTAAGTATTCTAATTTCAGCTCCCTTTTCCTGAGCTTCGTTCTTGAAATGCGCAATCTGTTCTCTCAACTCTCTCTCTAAAGAGTTCCCCCAACCACCATCTGGGCTATTTTGTTTATCCTCTCCCCGGTTTACAGGTTTTTTCCGCACCCT
>JABIFG010000048.1 GCA_018650795.1 Fidelibacterota bacterium | reverse complement strand
TTCCCTCTTTGTTGAGAATGCTGTCATATCCTTTAAAAATCTGCCAAATATATCAAGTCATACAGCACTTTCACTAAGTTGCTCGGATCAGGTTGAAGCCTTATCAACCAAATATGGTTTCCATATCGATTCTGTTGTTGCCGGCCGTGGATTTCACTGGGAAAAACGGATAGAGGTGGACCTGCCTGGTAAACTTGACATTTCTATTCAGGATGGATTTCTCAAAGTCATCAACTTTGTAGATGTTGAGGCTTACGTTGCCTGTGTGGCCACCTCCGAAATGGGTTCAGAAGCGCCTGTAGATCTCCTTGCTGCACAAACTGTGGTAGCACGGTGTTGGTCTCTAGCTCTGGCCGAGGCCAAGCATCTTTCCGATGGCTATGATGTATGCAATGATGATTGTTGTCAGCGTTATCAGGGCACGACATACCTTACGGACCATTCACTGCGGGCTGCCATAAAAACTGCTGGTGAAGTATTAGTCTATGAGGACAGGGTAATTGATGCCCGTTACTCCAAGAATTGTGGGGGAATGGTCGAAGCCTATGATACAGTCTGGGAAGGGGGGCAAGTCCATTACCTCATCCCGCTCTGGGATGCACCAGAACAGAAAGCTGGATATGCAGTAGATGATTTGGAAAAACATTACGCCTACAATGAAGCTTACTGTTCTTCAAAAAGATTTGAGGGAGTGAACCTGGCAGGAATGCTGGGGAAGGTTGATGTATCAGGAAGCTATTATCGTTGGGAACAGCTTCTTACCAAGGTGGATATCCTCAAAAATTTGAAAAAATATACTGGCCTGACCTGGACCAGTCTTGATGACATTCGCATTATGGAACGTGGACCTAGCTCCAGGATTAAACACCTTTTCCTGGTTGGGCTCGATAAGCAGGGGAATGTTGCTGAACAAATGGTAAAATCAGAATATGGTATACGCCAGATGTTTAGTGATTCATTTCTCTATTCTTCGGCCTTTACGATCAAGAATGCTGATACGCTCAAGCGCGATGATCATATCGTATTAAGAGGTGTAGGTTGGGGACACGGGGTGGGCTTATGTCAGATGGGCGCCTTGGGGATGGCGCTGGACGACATCGGTTATAAAGATATTCTCAAACACTACTACCCTGGTACACAACTGGCAACACTTAGATAGATAGGCATTATCCTGTGCCTGGAGATCAATTCTCCAGTACCAATTGTGCTTTTATAGGCTGGATTCACTCACTCGGACAAGATTGAACTGTTTTGTGTTGGTAAACGCTTTTAACTAACCTAGTTTGAATCAACAACCCGGAGTAAAGACTTATGCAAAATCGAACCACTTCCTTTCGAAGACAGATAGTAGTAATGGGCATCTTATTGGTGCTGCTGCTTCAATCATGTGTTAGCGTCGCACCGCCCATAGCTGAAGAAATTCCACCAGCTCCAATTGCACCCGATCTGCCTTTAGATATGGTCAAATCGGGTCTAGAAGTATTTATCGAAAGGGGCAATTGGGATCCCAATTTGAAATACGGTCTCATGGCCAATCAGACATGCGTGGATAGACAGTTGGTTCATGGCGTACAGCTACTCCCCGAATACATCAATCTGGTGCTCATCTTGTCACCAGAACATGGCTTATTCGGTGCTGAAAATGCTGGAGATTTCATCGGTGAAGAAGTTGAGCTAAGCTCAGGAATAAAAGCTGTCACTACTTATCGCAAAAAACAGGCAGAAATAAATGAGATGATCTCCGAATTGGATGTCATCCTATTCGATATCCAGGATATTGGTGTCCGCTCCTATACATATATTTATTCCATGTCATATGCCATGAAGGCAGCAGCAGCAATGGGTAAAAAGGTTATCATTTTGGACCGACCCAATCCCATCAATGGCGTGCAAATGGAGGGTAATATCCTCAGACCAGAAAATGCCAGTGGAGTCGGTCGCTATCCCATACCATATCGCCACGGGATGACAACAGGTGAATTAGCCTTGCTCTTTAATACAGAATTTGAAATAGGTTGCGATCTGGAAGTTGTAAAAATGGAAGGGTGGACCCGCGATATGTGGTTTGATGAAACCGGACTTCCGTGGGTACCCACTTCACCCCATGTACCCGATGCTTCTACCATTCTACCCATGATCTCCACAGGTACTTATGGAGAATTGCATGTACTCTCAGAAGGTGTTGGCATCACCATTCCTTTCGAATTCTCTGGTGGACCATGGATTGTAAACCCACACGAATTTGCAGCTGCACTTCAAGATAGGGTTGGGGAGGGTGTCATCTTTCGACCCACTTTTGTGAAACCGTATTATGGTAGATATAAAGGACAGGTTTGCGGAGGAGTCCAATTGTATGTCAGCGATAGAGACCGATACAAACCATATCTGGTAGGTTTGCAAATTTTGGCAGTCCACCAGGAGTTATATCCAGAGATCGATCTCTTTGCCGAAGAGGGTCGCTGGGGCATGTTCACCAAAGTAATGGGAGACAAGCAAATCAAAAAAGATATTCAAGCTGGTAAGGATCCACTTGATATGGAAGCTGCCTGGCTTGGTGAGCTCAATGAATTCGCACAAATGCGTCAGAAGTATCTCCTATATGATTAAGTCCATTCTGAGGTGAGTTTATTTTAAACAAAAATCTTATTTCGGTCCTGAGCATCTTATTGGTAGGTTCAATTCTCTATGGCCAGGAAATGCTGGAAAAACCCCATGCACAGCATGTTGTTCAATTTGGCAATGTTGAAATAGATCAGGATAATGGATTTACAGGATATCCTCAGAATCTGGTACAACGCAACGCTTTAAGGGATCCCAGCCATGTTGTTTTTGGCTATCATCCCTACTGGAATGGTACTGCCTGGGAAAGCTATGCTTATGATATTTTGAGTCATGTCGCCTGGTTTGGCTTAAACATGAGCAATAGCGGTAGCATCACCAATGATCACGATTGGCCAGTTAATGGTCTCGTCGATCTGGCACACAGCCATGGTGTAAAGGTGATTGTGACGGTGACAAATTTTGACAATGCTGGCATTGGAATCCTCCTGGGCAATGCAACTTATCGTCAAAATGCCATCGATAATCTTATTGCAGAGGTAATCCTGGGAAATGCTGACGGAGTTAATATTGACTTCGAGTTTGTACCTGCTTCAGCCACAGCTAATTTTAACACTTTTATTCATGATTTGACCCAGGCTTTCCACGATCAGATTCCAGGATCCGAAGTAAGCATCGCCATGCCTTCAGTAGATTGGTCAAATGCTTATGATTATAACTATCTTTCGGACAATTGTGATGGGCTCATGATTATGGCTTATGGGTATTACTGGTCTAGTAGTTCCAATGCAGGTCCGAATTCGCCTTTAAATAGTGGGCTTTCAAGTTGGTATATCAGTCGCACTATAGAGGACTATCTGACCAAAACAGGGCAGGATGGTTCTCAACTCATTCTGGGATTACCCTGGTATGGCAGGGATTGGCGGGTTACCAGCTCAGCAATGAATGCCTCGGTTGTCCGGGATGCCTTTGGTGTAATTATTCCAGGTATATCTATTTTCTATCCGTCTGCTGAGACCAATGCCCAGGCCTATGGAAAGCAGTACCACACAGGTGTAGAGGCTGCCTGGTATAACTATAACGATGGTCAGCAACACCAGGTATGGTATGATGACTCCACCAGCCTGGCAACAAAATATCAATATGCCAGAGATATGGATATCAAAGGAGTAGGTATTTGGGCTCTCGGATATGATGGGGGACGTCCTGAAATATGGGGTGGTCTAAGCGAAATCTTCGGCTCCACTGCACCACCGCAGACCTCGAGTTATTTCACAGTTAAAAATCTG
>JABIFG010000003.1 GCA_018650795.1 Fidelibacterota bacterium | reverse complement strand
TGCCTTCCCAGAGGGAAATCAGGGGATGCTTATGGGTCGTGGAGTTGCCCTTCTTTCTGGTTTGCCAAATACCACTACCGGTAGCACAGTAAACCGTTTTTGCGGCTCTTCCATGGATGCACTTCATCAGCTGAGCACCGCTATAATGGCCGGTGATAAGGAAATTGGTATCGCTGCTGGTGTTGAAGATATGTTTGGTGTGCCTATGGGTGGTTATAACCCTGATTTTAATCCAGATCTGTATGAAATAGACTACTACATGGGTATGGGTGAAACTGCTGAAAATCTGGCTCAAGAATTGGACATCAACAGAGAAGATCAGGAAGCTTTCGCCATGGCTTCTCACAAAAAGGCTCTTGCTGCACAAGCTGCGGGAAGATTCGATAACGAAGTGGTTCCTATTGAAATTGAAGGAATTCGTGTTTCCAAAGATGAAGGCCCCAGAGAACCAGACGAAACCAAGATCAAATCGCTTTCACCTGCCTTTCTGGAGGATGGCAGTATCACAGCAGCCACATCCAGTCCCATTAGTGTGGGCGCAGCGGCAGTGCTTGTCATGAGCAATACAAAAGCAGAGGAATTGGGTCTAAAAGTAAGAGCCAAGATTATTTCTCGTGCTGTAGCTGGTGTAGATCCAACCCTGATGGGTTCAGGTCCACTTCCTGCTACTGAAAAGGCACTGAAAAATGCTGGGATGACACTGGATCAGATAGACACCATTGAGTTGAACGAGGCTTTCGGTGCTCAATCACTTTATGTCATTCGCAAGGGAGATTGGCCGACTGAAAAGATCAACCTGAATGGTGGAGCCATAGCACTTGGGCACCCCTTGGGATGTTCAGGAGCTAGAATCATAACTACATTGCTCAATGTGATGGAACAAAACGATACGAAATACGGTCTGGCAACCATGTGTATTGGAACCGGACAAGGTATCGCAACAATTATTGAGAGGATTTAATCATGGCATTAAAGGTAGAAAAGGTAGCCGTTCTGGGCGCTGGAGTCATGGGCGCGCAGATTGCGACTCACCTATCAAACGCCGGGATTCCCAGTTACCTCTTCGATATGAATCAGGAGCTGGCGGTACAGGGTTTGGAGGGCATGAAAAAGCTGAAACCCAGTCCTGTATATAACCCAAAAACTCTGGAGCTGATCACACCATGTAATTATGATGACCATCTCGATAAGATTGGTGAGGTGGATTGGGTTATCGAAGTCATTGCCGAACGTCTCGACTGGAAGCAGGGACTTTTCGAGAAAATAGTTCCCAAAATGAATGCCACAGCCATCCTGACCAGTAATACTTCGGGTCTTTCCCTGACTGATATGGCTGCCTCGTTACCAGCGGATATGAAAAAACGTTTCTTTATCACTCACTTTTTCAACCCACCTCGTTATATGAAGTTAGTGGAGTTGGTTGGTGGACCTGAAACAGATATGGAAGCCATGCAAGACATTGCCACATTCCTGGAAGATGATCTTGGAAAAGGCATCGTGTGGGCTAAAGATACAGCCAACTTTATTGCCAACCGAATTGGTGTCTATGGCATGATGCTGACCCTGAAATTAGCCAGGGAAAAACGATTGAATATTCCAGATGTCGATGCGCTTACCGGTACACTGATTGGGCACATGAAATCGGCCACTTTTAGAACTGCCGATGTGGTTGGTCTGGATACTCTAGTGCATGTTGCTGAGAATGCCTACGATAAGGGTGAGGATGATGAAGAACGTGACATCTTCAAAATCCCTGACTATTTGCAATCCATGCTGGACAAAGGTTGGTTAGGCCAGAAATCTGGGGGTGGTTTTTACAAGAAGATGGAGAAAAAAGTCATCTTTTCTCTTAATCTTGATACTCTGGAATATGAACCTTCTGTTAAAAAGAAATACGATGCGATTAGGGTTTCTAAAAATGAGACCTATCTCCCAGGGAAATTAAAAAGTCTGGTGAGTATTGATGATGTTGCTGGAAAATTTCTATGGGAGTTGAATGCTGGAATTTTGATTTACTCAGCCAATAGACTTCCTGAAATATCAGATGACATTGTGAATATTGATAATGCCATGAAATGGGGCTTTGGTTGGGATTTTGGACCCTTTGAAGTCTGGGATGCATTCGGATTAATTGAATCTGCTGAACGGATGAAGAGTGATGGTCGCAAGATTCCTGCCTGGGTGCAGACTATGCTCAATAAGGGATTCACTTCCTTCTATGGATTTGATGGAAAGGTCAAGACCTATTATGATCCGTCAAGCGAATCCATGCAGCCCGTCCCCACTCATCCTTTGGCTGTTGATTTTAATGTTGTCAAGAAAACCGGTGGACTCATCAAAAAGGATTGGTCAGCTTCCCTGATTGATCTTGGTGATGGGGTTGCTGCTGTGACCATGCATTCTGTGTTGCAACCGACCTTCAATCCAATTGATGGTTCTGTGATCAGCATGCTTGATCAGGCAGTGGATTGGGTAATTGAAAATAACTATAAGGGTTTGGTTATCGCCTCGGAAGCGACTCATTTCTCGGCAGGAGCCAACCTGGCCTTGATGCTGCGAGCTATTGATGAGAAGGACTGGGATGGTCTGGATGCCATGAGTAAAGCCATGCAGGATACACTTCAAAAAGTACGCTTTGCTCCATTTCCCGTAGTGGCAGCACCACATTGGATGGCTTTGGGTGGTGGCTATGAAACTATCGGTGCCTGTGACCGAATTGTAGCTGCAGCAGAGCTATATACAGGTCTTGTGGAGGTTGGTGTTGGTCTTATACCAGGAGCTGGTGGTAATCTTAGAATGATCATGAAAGCCCAGGATCGTCTCTCCAAGGGGCGTGCTGGAGCCTTCCAGGTTGCCCAGAAGGCGTTTGAGGCCATTGGTTTTGCTAAAGTCTCCATGTCAGCCAAACACGCGGTTTCCATCGGGTATCTCACAAAAGACGATATCATAGTGGTCAATCAGGACCATCGGGTGTCAAGAGCCAAGGCAGAAGTTCTGTCTATGAGTGAAGGATATGTGACCCCAGAAATGCGAACCGATTTATTTCTGCCTGGAAAGGGTGGTCGACTGGCTGTGAAGAGCAGTGTGAAGGGTTTCCTGAAATCAGGGAAAATCTCCGAGCATGACGCCTTTATTGCCGAGAAACTAGCCTTTGTACTCACCGGTGGTGATAAAGGTGGAATCATGAGACCGCTGGATGAACAATACATTCTCGATCTTGAAAGAGAGGCTTTTGTTTCACTTGGCGGGGAACCAAAAACCCGTGCGCGCATAGAATATATGTTGAAACGAGGGCGACCTCTTCGAAACTAAAGTGTATCCCAGGTTTTCCGTTTTCCTCCTAAGGATACATTAATCAAGAAAAGGCGACGATTTTATCGTCGCCTTTTCTGTTTAAAAAATTGTTTTAATAATTATCTTAAGTCCACAATCACTTCACTACATTTCACTAAAATTGAATTTATTGATATTTTACTATTTGGATTAATACATGAATCACGAAGAAAAACAGCAATTGCGAGAACGCATCAATTTAGAAATTGAAAGCGCCACCGAACAAGTCATTGAACTCAAGGAGTTGACCCAACCTATCGCTCCTGATGCAGCCATTGGGCGCATATCTCGCATGGACGCCATTAACAATAAAAGTGTCAATGAACTGCTTTTGTCAAAAACGAAAGCCAAACTCCAAAAACTTGAAAGCTCCCTGGCCTTTATCGATAGGGATGACTATGGTCTTTGTCGTGTCTGTAAAAAACCCATCCCCCTGGGACGTCTCATGATGTTGCCTGAATCAGATAAGTGCGTTGACTGTGCCTAGATAAGTCATAATGGGGACAATGGATCGAACAATCCGCTTAAGGCTCCTGGCTGTAACATTCATTTCATCACCTAGAATAAGAGAGTAACAACCAAAGAAACTCTTAAGAATAAGCTTATAAGAAGGAAAACCCATGCAGATCAAATTCTATTTAACCGGACTGATGATAAGTTTTGTATTGGCTGGCTGTGTCACGGTGACGCCAACACAGGAAGACTCAAAGACAATAGAAGACACTAAAATTGATCCCTATCTCTGGCTGGAAGAGGTAGAGGGTGAACGTGCTCTGAGCTGGGTGAGGGAACAGAATGCCATTACCCTCGCAGAACTCCACGCCGACCCACGATTTGATCAATTTGAGAGTGAGGCGTTGGCTATCTATGAAGCAAAAGATAGGCTGGTCTACGGCAAAATTCGCGGAGATTTCATATACAATTTCTGGCGAGACGAAGTGCATATCAGGGGCATCTGGCGCAGGTCACCTCTCCAACAATATCTGGATGGCAAGCCGGTGTGGGATGTCATAATTGATATTGATGCGCTGGCAGAGGCAGAGAACGAGAATTGGGTTTATAAAGGGGTATCAGGCTTACCTCCCACATACAATCGATTCCTCATTGAGTTATCCCGAGGCGGAAAAGATGCAGTTGTTGTCCGAGAATTTGATATCTCTACGCGATCGTTTATTGAGGATGGGTTTTACGTCGCTGAGGAAAAATCTACCGTGTCCTGGATCAATGAAGATCAGGTGTTTGTAGCCACGGACTTTGGACCAGGGAGCATGACTGAGAGTGGCTATGCAGCGAGTGTAAAAGTTTGGATACGGGGTGAGGATTTAGCTGAAAGTCCTGAGCTCGCCAGAGTTGACACCAAAGATGTGGGTACCTGGGGATGGACAGTATTTACCGCTGAGAGGAATTACTCCTTGATTAGTAAATCCAAGGATTTCTGGACCCATGAGATTTTACTTCTTGATGAAAATATGGGCACAACAAAAATAGAACTACCCATTGATGCTGATTTAAAAGGCGTTTGGAAAGATCAAGCTTTCGCCATCCTACGGTCAGATTGGATGGGAAGCAGCAAAGGATCACTCATCGCCCTCGATTTAGCAAGCAATCAGAAAACGAATGTTTTCGTCCCCAATACGAAGAGTTCAATTTTAAGTGTAGATTTTTCTTCCTCGTACCTTCTGCTAACAATTCAAGAAGATGTTGTGGATAAGGTGTTGCGAGGAGTCCTCAAAGATAACCTCTGGGTGCTTGAGGATCTTAACCTTCCTCAGGGAGGAACCATTTATATCAACGGGGCAAATCCATTGAACGACAATTTCTTTTATACTTACAACGACCTGATAACACCTACGACGCTGGGATACTTTGAGGATGCAATGGCTGATCTAAAAGTTATTAGACAGTCTCCAGCACGCTATGACAGTGAAAACCTTGAGGTGAATCAAAAGTTTGCCACCAGTAAAGACGGTACAAAAATTCCCTACTTTCTTGTAAGCTCGAAGGATATGGCTTTGGATAGTAATAATCCGACACTCCTTTACGGCTATGGTGGCTTTGAAGTATCAGAAAAATCGCAGTACTGGTCAAAAACTGGAAAACTCTGGATGGAAAAAGGTGGCGTCTTAGCTCTAGCCAATATCCGGGGTGGTGGAGAATATGGACCGGCCTGGCACCAGGCTGCGCTGAAAACTAATCGCCATAAGTCCTATGAAGATTTTATAGCCATTGCTGAACAATTAATCAGCACCAAAATTACCAGTCCGGGAAAATTAGGAATTATGGGTGGTAGCGGTGGAGGTCTCCTGGTAGGAGCCGTTTTTACCATGCGGCCTGACCTTTTTAATGCCGTTGTTTCACAGGTTCCGCTTTTAGACATGTTGCGCTACCATAAGCTTTTGGCAGGCGCAAGCTGGATGGGTGAGTATGGCGATCCAGATGATCCTATCGAAGGTGCCTATTTGAAAAAATATTCACCTTACCATAGCCTTTCTGCCGATACAAAATACCCAATGCCCATGTTTACCACTTCTACCAAAGATGATCGGGTGCATCCAGCTCATGCTCGTAAAATGGTAGCCCGGATGATGGAACAGGGACATCCCGTGATGTATTATGAGAATATCGAAGGTGGACATGCTGCCGGAGCCAATTTGAAGCAATATGCAACCAGGGCAGCTATAGAATTTACCTATTTACATCGGATGTTGATGGATTGACGCTTGAGCTAGATCAGGACTAACAAATTCGAGGGAGTTGTTCACCTACAGGCATATCCACAATGCGGTTGGCTCCCAGGCCTGTCTGCAGGGCCACAATTCCAGGATGTTTATCAGTAACTTCCCCAATTATGCTAGCAGCTTTTCCATAATCGTTGTCTCGCATGGTGTTCAGCATTTCATCTGCGACGTCTGGGGGTACGATGGCAACCAGCTTGCCCTCATTGGCCACATAAAGTGGATCAATTCCTAAAATCTCACAAGCTCCGCGCACATTCTCTTTTACAGGGAGGGTATCCCTGTAGAGTTGGATACCTACATTGGAGGATGCCGCAAATTCATTGAGTGATGTGGCCAATCCTCCTCGCGTTGGATCTCTCAAGGCGTGAATATTCGAGCTCACTCCAAGCATATCCTGAACGAGATGATTTAAGGCGGCCGTGTCACTTTCTACAGTGGACTGAAAGGACAAGCCCTCACGTGTTGTCATAACAGCCATACCATGATCTGCCAGGGTTCCGGAGAGGATGATTTTATCCCCTAGCTCAAGATTTGAAGCCGATATATTGACATTATCTGGCACAAAACCAAATCCACTGGTATTGATAAACAGTTTGTCGCAGCTACCCCGATTAACAACTTTGGTATCACCAGCCACAATTTGTACACCAGCGAATTTGGCGGCTTGCTCCATGGATAGGACAATGCGATGGAGTGTTTCAAAGGCTAGGCCCTCTTCCAGAATAAATCCTACGCTCAAGTATCTGGGAATTGCGCCACTCATAGCGATATCATTTACTGTCCCATTAATGGCGAGATCACCAATATCTCCACCAGGGAAAAAAATTGGATCAACTACAAAAGTATCTGTGCTGAAAGCGATACGCCCACCAGGATTATCCAGAACAGCCTGGTCTTCCATTTTTTCAAGAGTACTGTTTAGAAATCTGGGCAGGAAGATTTTGTCAATCATCTCATTGGAAAGTTTACCTCCAGCACCATGCGCGAGTTGTACAGTATCATGACTTAAGATGGGGACGGGACAGGATAGGTTATCTGGAAAATCCATAATATTTCTTTATTTAGGGTGTTCACTATAGTTCATAAATTGTGACACGAATTATTTGTCTAATATCCTCTGATACTTGTAATAGGCAGCACAAGCACCTTCACTGGAGACCATGGTGGCGCCCAGTGGGTTTTGAGGTGTGCACTCTTTGCCAAAAGCTGGACAGTCATGGGGTTTTTTCAAACCTTGAAGGATAACACCACTGATGCAGGCTTCGGGTTCTTCAGTTCGAATGTCACCTACCGAAAATTTTAGTTCGGCGTCATATGATGCATATTTTTTACGAATTTTGAATCCACTTGCAGGAATTTCTCCAATCCCTCGCCATTTGCGATTGGCAATTTCGAAGACATCTTTAATCAGAGCCTGAGCAGCCTGATTGCCACCCTGCTCAACGATCCGGGCATATCTATTTTCGACTTTGTAGGTACCTGCTTCCAATTGTTTTACTGTATGTAGAATTCCATCCAGAACATCCATGGGTTCAAATCCGGTGATTACAATGGGGACTTCATATTTTTTGGCAATGGGATCATATTCATCCCAACCCATGACGGTACATACGTGTCCTGCAGCCAGATAGCCCTGAACTCGATTGGATGGGGAAGAGAGGAGTGCTTCCATGGCAGGTGGAACCAGGACATGGCTGACCAGCTCACTGAAATTAGTCAAACCTTCTTTTGCAGCCTGAGCTATAGCCATGGCATTACCAGGTGCAGTGGTTTCAAAACCGACAGCAAAGAAGACGACCTCTTTATCCGGATTTTCGCGAGCTATCTTCAAGCTTTCCAGGGGAGAAAATACGGTACGTACATCGCCACCTTCAGATCTGACCATAAACAGATCCTTGTGACTGCCTGGAACCCTCAACATATCACCAAAACTGGTAAAGATCACATCAGGACGACCTGCAATTTCAATGGCTCTATCAATTATTTCCAAGGGGGTAACGCAAACGGGACATCCTGGTCCATGGACGAGTTCAATTTCTTTGGGCAGGACTTGATCGATCCCATTTCGAATTATTGAGTGAGTCTGACCACCGCAGATTTCCATAATGACCCAGGGTTGAGTCGTTACCACATGGATTTCATCCAAAATCTTTTTTGCTACAACTGGATCGCGAAATTCGTCGAGATACTTCAATCTGGACGCTCCAACTTATCCATCTCTATACCTTCGGCATTTGCTCGATCAATCAAATCATCCCAGGCATCAAAGGAGTTTTTAGCCTCCTCTTCATTGAGTACAGAAAGCGCAAAGCCAGCATGAACTATGGTATATTGTCCAATCTCAATTTCAGGTACGTACTCAAGACAAGCCTTACTAACTGATCCTGCAAAATCAATATTTCCCATCTTGAGACCATTCTCTTCAAAGACTTCAAGTAATTTTCCTGGAATCGCAAGACACATAATTTAATTCCTATTCACTTCTCATTGTTTCGCGGTTATCTATTAATCTACTTCCGCAAGTAGTTTTGACCAAGAGCAACTTGACCTAATGCTATTCCACCATCGTTAGTAGGCACTTGTTGATGTGTTATGGTAGAAAATTTCCTGGTGTCTAAATCCCTTAACAATCCCTCAAAAAGTAATTGGTTCTGAAACACTCCTCCGCTTAATACAATTTTATTTATCCCGGTTTCTGCTCGAAGCTGAACAGAGATATCTACAAAAGTCTGAATTAAGCTATGATGGAACCATTGGCTGAGTTGCCTAATGGTTTTTCCAGCTTGTATCCTGGATACCAATGATTCCATGATTGGCTTTATGGGGATAATATGTTTCTTATCAATGCTTAATGGTTTGAAAAGGCTGAGATCATTACCAAGTTGATTTTGAGCAGCCTGCATGAATTCAATGGCCGCCTGGGCTTCATATCGAATTTCCTGACGACCACCCGAAAGGGCAGCTACGGCATCAAACAGGCGTCCACAACTACTGGTAAGTGGCGAGTTTATCCTGGCTTCCAACATCTGAACAATTGGCTGTATGTCATGGTTCTCAAGAGCAGGTATAGCGGGCAAATTGTCACCAAACACTTGATATAAATAGCTGAGACCAATGCGCCAGGGTGATTTGATGGCAGCTTCGCCACCTGGTAGGGGCATGGGTTCAAAATGTGCCATTCTTTCAAAGCCGCTGGCATCCCCAACAAGAAATTCACCACCCCAGATCGTACCATCCGTACCATAGCCAGTCCCATCCATGATGATTCCAATGACTGGCTCATCCAAATTATTTTCCGCCATACAAGAGGCGAGGTGGGCATGGTGATGCTGAACACCGAATAATGGAAGGCTTTGGTCTTTGGCCCATTTGGTAGATAGGTATTCAGGATGCAGATCGTGGACAATAAGCTCAGGCTCAATTTCAAAAATTCTCTGGATATGATCGATTGTCATCTGGAAAAATTCATAAGCCTCAAGATTCTCCAGATCGCCTATATGTTGACTCAAGAAAACTTTTTCACCTTTGGACAAGGCCACTACATTTTTTAACTCACCACCAACTGCCAGGATTGAGGGACCGCTTTTCTTCAGGAATATGGGTCGTGGGGCATAGCCTCTGCTGCGTCGAATCGGGCGAATTGTGTTGGACATCTCCATGACCACAGAATCATCACTGCGTAAATAAATATCCCGGTTGTGTAGTAAGAAATAATCAGCCAGGTCGGAGAGTCGTTCAAGGGCTTCATCATTGTCGATACAGATGGGCTCTTCACTGAAATTAGCCGAGGTCATGACCAGAGTATCCAGTTTTTCTGATAGCAGTAAGTGGTGAAGGGGTGTGTACGGGAGCATGATACCCAGACGATCGTTGCCAGGAGCGATATTGGAGGCAATTTTGGCGCTGGCTCTAGAGGTGCAAAGTACAATAGGTGCCTGAATTGAGAGGAGTGTATCGTTTTCCTCCTGGTTGAGTTGGACCAACTCCTTCGCACTATCCAGGTTGCTTACCATTAGTGCCAGGGGCTTTTCATCGCGACCTTTAGCCATTCTCAATGCTGCCACGGCGTCAGCGTTACTTGCATCCACAGCCAAATGAAAACCACCAAGACCTTTTATGGCGATAATTTTACCCCTAGCTAAAAGCTCAATAGTATCAGAGACGGGATCGTTTGATTCGATCTTATCACCCTTTTGATCAGTCAACCAAATTTCTGGACCACATTCAGGGCAGGCATTGGGCTGAGCATGAAAACGACGATCCGCCGGGTCCTGATACTCTGTATGGCAGACCTCACAGAGGGGGAAATGTTTCATGGAAGTGTAAGGACGATCGTAGGGGATATTCTCAATAATGGTATAGCGAGGTCCACAATTTGTACAATTAATAAAGGGATACTTGTAGCGGCGATTCGTACTATCAAAGAGCTCTAGTTTACAATCTTCACACGTCGCAACATCTGGAGAAATCAACGTTGATACAGCAGCCTTGTCGTGGGAGGCAATTATGATGAAGTCAGAATCCTCCGCTGTGGGTATCTCTTCTGATTTCACTGATATTATGGTTGAAAGCGGTGGTGCTTCCCCATGCAAACGCTTATTGAATTGTTCATGTTGCAGTGTGCTTCCCTGGAGTTCGACCTTCACACCATCCGACGTGTTACAAACAGATCCAACCAGTCCAACATCTTTTGCAAGGGCGTAAATAAAGGGGCGGAATCCCACCCCCTGAACGATTCCGTTGATTGTCAGTCGACGTCTCAACAATTTCATCACAAATTGGTTGTTATTTTGACATTTCCTTCAGCCATTCGTACCAGGAATCCATTCCTGCACCAGTTGTGGCTGAAACTTCGAAGAATTCAAGCTTATGGTTCACCTGAAGAGCATATTCTTTGCATTTCTCCACATCAAATTGCACATAGGGTAGCAAATCAATTTTATTGATGATACAGATATCGGCTGCGTCGAACATGGTGGGATATTTAAGGGGTTTATCATCACCTTCAGTCACACTGATTACCACGACTCGTTTGTTCTCACCCAAATCAAAAAGTGCCGGACATACCAGATTACCAACATTTTCAATAAAAAGTGCTGAATTGTCCTGCAGCTTTAATTCTCCATATGCTGTATGAATCATATCAGCATCGAGGTGGCAACCGTTTCCAGTGTTTATCTGTAAAACAGGGACACCTGTTGTTGCAATACGATCTGCATCATTCATGGTTTGCTGATCACCTTCGATGACCGCACTGGGAATCTCTTCTTTCAAAGCAGTCAGGGTCTTCTCAAGCAGGGTAGTTTTACCAGATCCTGGTGAACTAACCAGATTAATGGCGAACACGTTTTTTGCTTCGAAATAACCGCGGTTTCGCTGGGCCAGTAAATTATTCTCTCCCAGAATATCCTGCTCAACAGAAATGGTTCGATCATGGGAATGATCATCGCTATGGTCGTGTGTGTGATGGTCATGGGTATGGTGGTGTCCATCTCCATGATGGTGGTGATCCTCACCATGTTTTCTAAAGGTTGTACTATCAGATCCACATCCACAGGTATCGCACATATCAAATCCTTTCCATAAAAATCAATTTACGCTGACTGCCCTGAGTTTGAGCTCGCGTCCCTGAAGTATTTCAATTTCATAGCCTTCACATTCAGGACAGAGTGCCATAAATGAGTCTATTTCAAATGAACAATTGCACTTTTTACAATTTGCCCGGGCAGGTACCTCATTAATCGACAAGGTAGAATTCTCTGCCAGTGTTCCCTTACAAACGGATTCGTAGCAAAAATTGAGAGAGTCGATCATGACCCCCGACAATTTTCCTACATCAAGTTCTATGCTGGATATAGAACTGGCGCCATCCTTCTTAGCCTCTTTGCAGGCAATATCAATGATATTCATAGCGATGGACATCTCGTGCAACGACTTCAGGCTCCTTTAATAAGATGATACAAATGCAATAATAATGCCTTTTGGTGTTTGTCCAATAGAAAACCTTAATGACCACTGAAAATGACCAGTTCGACATGTCAGCAGTAGTTGCTGACAAGCCAAGGTGGCATGAAATTAATTTTTAGCAGGTCAAGGTCTGCATACATGACATACATAAATAGTTGCTTTAAAGCAACCAATGCTGTATCTTTTCACCCTTCACCATCCAAACACGATCTGTCTCATTTCAGATTGAATCTCACAGTTGAGTCATAATTTTGTCAATGCTTATGGAGTGTTACGATTCATAAATTTATTACAAAATAGTAAAGGGGATCAAATTATGAAAAGAATCATCTTAATGGAGCTTCTATTGGTCACACTAATTAGTGGACTGCTGGGACAAGAAACCCTTGGTTCGGCATATCTGAGTGGAATCAGCCGTATCCGTGTAGCCGATAATTATCCAGTGCATCCCGAGGCCAACCCGTCAGCCTATGCGATCACCGGTAATACGATCACAGTGGAGGCCTGGGTTTTTCCCACCAGCCTGCCTGGAGAAGCGAACAGTCATATGACCATAGTCAGACGTCCCTATTACAACGCAGAACCCTGGCAAGCCTATGAACTGATGATTGTCAATGAGGATGGTAATACTCCCCACTTCCAGTTTGTCATAAGTGATGGTACAGTGCCTGTGAATGCTGCTGTTGTGAGGGATGACAACGAGGTGTTTGCCGGAAACTGGTATCATTTATCCGGAACCTATGATGGTAGTATGGTGAGACTGTATGTGGATGGTAATGAAGTAAACGAGACAGCCTTTTCCGATAACATCGGCGCTGGCGACACGGGTTTCTATGTTGGTGGACTGGCAGATAACTTTTTCCAGGGCCTGATTGATGAAGTTCGTTTATGGAATGTGGGTCGGAGTCAGGCTGATATTCAGGCTGATATGAGTAGTTCTTTGAATGGTGATGAAGCGGGTCTGGTGGGTTACTGGCCTCTGGATGCGTTTTATATTGTGGATTATACGCCAGTTACAGCAGATCTAACCGCTAACCACAATGACCTTTGGGTTCAACGAGGTGCTGAGATTATAGACCTGGCAGTTGGTGATGAAGTCAACATCGCCCCCAGTCATACATTCATCTCACTTGAAGGTGTCATTGGTGAGACTCTGGAGTATACGTTTGATGTGGCCAGTGGATGGCCCTTACCCACGGTTAGTCTTGTGTCAGGGCCAGCTGGTATGAGTATTGATTCAGAAACAAGTCTGCTGAGCTGGACACCTGTTGATGGCCAGCGTGGTTATCATGAGTTTATTTATGAGCTTGAGAATACAGCCGGTAGTGAATCCGGTCCTTCAAATATATGGGTGGAAGCAGTTCCTAATGAGACTGTGACCCATGACATAAGTAATGCTGGCCTTACTTTTAGCAACAATGGTGTCATGGGCTTCTATAATCTTTGGGAAGACAACATCGGCTTCACCTTCAATGGAGTGAATGGTCTCTATGCAGGTAACATGGCCGTGGCCATATCTGAAGAGCAGGTCTCCGGTGGTTTATATGTTGAAGAGTTCGGAAGACTGGGTAGTATTGATCTCATCGATAGTGATTTCGAGGATTTTGACCAGGCATACCGTACCAGCTATGATGATGCCCGGGCAAATAATCCAATAGGGATCAGCATTATTCAGCGTACCCATGCCAAGTCCAGTAGTCCGGATGAGGACTATGTGATAGTTGAATACGAGATCACCAATAGCTCGGATGCAAATCTAAACGGTGTCTACGTAAGTTTGAGCATGGACTGGGATATCGGTGAAGCTGTCAATAATCTGGGTGGCTATGATGATGATCTACAGTTGAGCTATATCTATGAAGCTGATGTTGCAGGTAATCCATATTATTATGGGGTTGTAGCCCTGAGTGATCTGGTATCGGGTCATACCTTGAACACTGGTGGTGGTGGAGATAATTATGAGATGTACGAGGCCATGACCAATTTTATGGATCTTCCAGGGGAGCCTGACGATCTTCGTTCTATGGTAGCTTGTGGACCCTTTGATATTGCTCCAGATGAGAATGTGGTTGTGAGCTATGCAGTACTGGGTGGTACGGATCTCAATGATCTGAACCAAAATGCTGAATTTGCACGTGCAGTAGGTGCTGTCTCAGTATCATCAAATGAGATAGTGCCCTTGGATTACTTTCTGAGACCAAATTATCCCAATCCCTTTAATCCCATCACGACCATTAAATACGAATTGCCGGAGCAATCAACTATTAAGCTGGCCATATACGATATCCGGGGCCAGGAAGTTATCACTCTGGTAGATGGAACGAAACCAGCGGGTTATTTTGAAATTCAATGGAATGGAGTTAATCGGCTAGGCCATCAAATGAGCACTGGCGTGTATTTTTGTCGTCTGGAGACAGGAGCTTATAGTAAAACAATCAAATTGGTGTACTTGCAGTAGAGCAGAACTTCTGCAGAATAGGATTCACTAATTTAGGATAGCTGAAACCAAAGAGACCAGGTCTTGAATGTTTACAACTGCGTCAAGATTATAGTCAGCGGCCAAGGCTGCATTGCCCTGGAGGGTTGAGTTACCCAGGATATGGGCTACAATGAGTACAAGATCCTGTATGTTAATCTGGGCATCCAGATTGACGTCACCAGGAGTAAAACTGACCTCACCCGTGTAAAAGATATGGAGATCATCTACAGCTGCTTCCACCAGGGAACCACCGGGAACATCTTCTGCGATAAATCTGAATTGTACAAGCGTGGGTTGCTCAAAATAGTGCTTCAATAGAAACTGATGCTGAGTCCAGGAATTGTCAGACTGTATCGTTTGCTCGAGGGTAACCCATGAATTATTCTGATCCCGTATCTGGACTATCCAGCGATCCTCCCCAGGACTAAAACTAAGGTTATTAGTATACCAGCGCCAGTAGCTGATGACAGGTGAAATTCCAGGAGGAGTGGCATAAACAGGGCTCTCAAGTGTGGTGCGCCCTCCATCTACATCACCGGCACCGGAGTTGTCTCCAGTGAATTCAGCGTTCCCCGTTACAAAGCACATAGAACCAGCCAGAGAATGGTCATCTTCAGGCTGAACTGGGTCTGCCCCTTCCCAGGTACCAATAGGTTCGTCTCGAATCCATATTCCGGTTGATGCATCATCACCGGCAATACCCAGTGACCAACCTTGTTCGGTCTCGGCATCCTCATATATCAGAGTAGGGAAGTAATCGGAGGTACCCACCAGGAAGAAGTGTGGGACTTCAGGTGCGCTATGAGGATGAAAAACACTATTGCCATCACCATCCGTGGCGTGAATATAATATTCTACAATAGAGCCATTTTCTGGAGTGGGAATTTCACTGATCCAATTGTTATCTGACTCCTCCAGCATCTCAATGCTTGAATAGTCACTTCCTGAAATTGAATAATTCAGGGTCAAAGTCAGCGATGAGCCTGCTTCTGCAAAGGTCTCTACAGTGACAGTGATTGGGTCAACTGGATCGATTACATTTGACAGGGCAGTATGGCTCACATTGAATGATGTCAGAGCTTTCAGCGCATTCACTCTGAGACCCATCTGGAGAATACCCACATTATCACCATCCATGAGTCGCGCTTCCAAGGCATCTACACTGATGCTGGGGAATTGAGATTTGATAAGTGCTGCAATACCCGCTGCTAGGGGAGTTGCCATGGAGGTGCCATCCCAGGCTTGATATTCGCTGTTGTGAGCAGGGTTAGCTGGATCGGTGCAACTCCAGATATTGGTGCCAGGGGCACACATATCAACCCAGGAACCGTAGTTTGAAAAGCTGGCGCGCCCATCAGAACTATTTGTGGCTCCAACACACACAACACCTGTGTTTGCACCAGGATAATGAGGTGTAGAAACGCCATCATTACCAGCTGCGAAGAGGACGATGCTCCCCATGGTATTACGTGCATGCAGGATGGCACTTTGTATTGTGTTTGAACTACCACCGCCACCCCAACTATTACTGATCACATCGGCACCATTGTCGGCTGCATAAATAATGGCATTTGCCGCAGCCACATCTGAAACATATGGGAATATTTTGCAAGTCATAATCTTGGAGTTTTGTGATGCACCGGCTATACCAATGAGGTTGTTTGTTACCCCTGCTGCAATACCAGCACAATGGGTTCCGTGGTCTTCAGCATCATAGGGATGCCAATCCCACTCATGGTTAACATTTGCATCATCTCCAGTGAAATCCCACCCATAAATGTCGTCAATTTTTCCGTTGAGATCATCATCAATGAGATTGCCAACTATTTCCCCGGGATTACTCCACAAATTGCCGACCAGGTCTGGATGATCTGTATCCACTCCAGTGTCAATAATGGCAATCACCACTGTATCGCTACCTGTTTGAATATCCCAGGCATCGGGAGTGCTGACCATAGGATGATGCCAGGATTGACTGAAATAGGCATCATTGGGTGTAACTTGAGTGTCGTAGAGCTCACGGATATACATAGCCTCAGCATACTCAACATCAGGTAGAGAATTCAACTCAGCAATAACAGCGAGGATGTCTTCATTGGCTGAAATATTGACCACAAAAATTCGTTCGAGGCCATAAGGGTCATTGTCTTGATGGGAGAAGGAAGTGAATGCTGGGAGAATGTCATTGGTGGTTTGAGTTGAAAGTATGTCGCCCACACCTGCGATATCCATGATTTGCATGGCATTGCTACGTTGAGACTGTGAATAGGAACTTGCCTGTATTTTTAAGAAAAATTTATCATTGATCAACTCAACTTGATTTTGCCCGTAAGCAAATTGAGAAAATAGAAAAATCAGAAAAATTGAAAGGTATCTAGCTGGCGAAAGTCGCATAGGGGGTAAATCCTTTATAGTGAATGTCATAAGTCACACCTTGAGGGATAAGTAGAAAAATTACAGAAGAAAGGCAATATGTGTTTCAGCAGTTATTGTAATGTAATTGTATGGAGTGACTCCACGCTAAGTGTAAAATTTTTTTGATTTTTCAGCTGAGAGCTTATTCCTTCATCATCCTAGTGCAGATAAAAAAAGGGCTGCATTGCTGCAGCCCTTGGTCGTAATTGGTAAATTGAGATTTACCACCCCGTCCTAAATGTTTTAGCAACCCCCCGCAGGTGCCTTTTTCTTTTTTTTGCGTTTTATCTTGGGTTTATCAGCCTTGGTTTGTGTTGGCGCTGTTAAGGCAACCCCGCTACCTCCACCAAAAACACCACTGGCTGCTTTTCTGAAATCATATTTTGCAAATTCTTCATCCGGAGACGTGGATGCAGGTTTTTCTGGATTCATAATCGTATCAAACCAATAGTTTAAGCCACCTTGCATAACATAGTTATTCTCAAATCCGAGCTGTCGCAGGATCATCCAAGCCTGGTGTGACCCCAAGGTTCCGTTGGAATAAAGTACATTCATCATGATACCCTGATCCACATAATCACGGAAGTCATCCTTCAGAATGGCTGAGATCGGTATATTGATTGCACCTTCAAGATGGTATTTCTGGTACTCATCGGGTGTCCGCACATCGATCAGCTGGAGACTGGGATCATTTGAGATCAACCAGTGAGCAACTTCATCTGCAGTGACCATTTCAGCGGCACCCTGAACTTCCACCAGCATGTCTTCAGCTGTGAGTTTATAAGGTTTGGTTGTATTCTCAGGCACCATGGCTATAACTAACCCTAGCATGAAAAGACCCATCATGACAATATTTTTAAGGGTCATATCAATACTCCTCTCTGGGGAATTTTTTTTCAGCCAGATCACCTATCCAGAACATGGCTAGAGCAGCAATTATCACCAGGAAGGCCAATAAACCCCCGGATATTCCAAGTGCATCCGACAGTTTTAAAGCCCCAAGATTACCTGACATATAGAAACTTTCAAGTAAAGGGTAGGCTTCAGCGAACATGAAGATGCCGATAAAAATTCCACCGAGGAAAACCATTGCATCGATTTTCCCAATAGCTATTGCACTGAAACTGACACCTGGACAAAATCCTCCGGCAATGAAGCCGATACCCATGACGATTCCTCCAACTATAGCTGATCCTAGAAAAGTAGGATTGACATAAACCAGGTTGAGATCGATCCAGCCAAAAAGACTAAAGAAGAGTAATCCCAGCATTGCTGTGACAGCCGCACCAAAAAACACCTTTAATACAACTGTGTCATAACCATAAAAGACACCTGCTAATTTTCGACTAGATGAAAACCCGGCTTGTTCGAGAATAAATCCAAACCCGATTCCTACTATGAAAGCGATGAATAGATTCCAGTCCTGTCCGATAATTTCTTGTGGTATAAGTGGTCCCATTATAGCCCCCTAGATCCAATTTTTTCTAAAAAAATATGCCAGGGCAAAAGCTGTCCCAAACATAGTTGCCATGCTGATAAATCCACTGAGTGAAAGAACAGCCATTCCAGTAAGAGCTGAGCCACTGGCACAACCACGACCCAATTGTGAACCGAATCCAAAGAGGATACCACCGATCATAGCGAAAATGAGACGTCGATTCGCAGAGATTCCAGGAAAATGTTCAATCTTGAGTTTTAGTCTTCCTGCAAGAGCTCCTGATAAAAAACCACCTATCAATACACCCATAATCTCAAATACCAACCAGGATTTCATCGGGCTTTTACCTTCACCAATATATTTACTGTAGAAAGGTGAGTTAGCAGCGTGCTCAGGTGCAATTGTGCTGACCATAGTTACGACTGTTGATTTCACAGCCCCACTTGCTCCCAGACCACGGCCTGAGAAAAAGAAGGCCATGAGGAGCACCAATCCCAACAAGACTCCAGCCAGATAGGGATTCATGTACGTTGTTTTCATTTTAATAACCCTTATGCAATTATAATAAATTCTTTAATACAACCAGCGGCTTGCTTGACCCGCGTTAACCACAATAAAGCGCAGCATGAGATTCCCTGCAACGATGAGCACAACAGGCACAATCGCAGGAATATATTTATGTTTTAATTCAAGTATTTCCAGAACCACAGGCAGGACCAATCCAAGCCCTACAACGAAGACCCAGAACTGAACGGTAAAGGCGCCGCCAAGAAACATCTGAGCTGCCTGAATGTGAACTTGAGTTCCAGCGAGGTGGCCCATAAATAAATGGATGATCATGAACAATTCGATACCGATTAAAATGATATCGATACGGGTGAATAGGCGTTTCTCCACCTCAGACTTTGAAAAGTAAGAAATCAAAGCTGCGCTGGCTGATAGCCCCGAAGTCAGGAATAGTGGACCAAGAATACTGGTGTTCCAGAAAGGTCTCGCGTTAAAGGCGGACAGCAGGATCCCGGTATACATACCCAGGATAATTGAAAGCAATATGAGTACCTGAGCCAGGATTCGACGTTGAGCTTTGAGCCATTCAATAATTGTTTTTACTTCATCAAACTTCCAGTCCCAATTCGGAAAAATATCTTCCAGCCAGATGGCTACCCACGCAATAGATAGGGGGGTGATGATCATCAAGGTCCAGGCACCCCAGGACATGGGCGATTCCCATCGAATATTAGTGAATAGCTGCCAGGCATAGAGGACATGTGAGAGATCAAGGAGGAGTGAAATCAATCCAATCCCAATCAGAAAGGGGACGGCAATGGGCATCCATTTAACAGCAACTGGAAGTTCATCCTGTCGGTTTCGTAGGGTGAAATAAGCTGAGAAAATCAAAATTCCCGCAGAGATTCCACCAAGGAATAGATAAAATGGAATTTCCCAACCCCAGACATGCAGGACGGGGTCAATTTCGGGGTTCATACGTCCACTGGTAATAATTTCTTCAATCATAATAACCTCTATATCAGGTAGAATACTTTGGGGTCAGTCCCGGCTTCAGGAATGAGCGATTTCCATTTTCTGGTAGCCATGGCTCGTGAGATGTCACTATTTGGATCATCCAGATCGCCAAAGATCATGGCATGGGTCGGACACACAGAAACACAAGCTGGATTCTGACCTTTTTCAACGCGGTGGATGCAGAAGGTACATTTATCAATATAGCCTTCAGGATGAATGTAGCGGGCATCGTAGGGACATGATGTAATACAGGCTTTACAACCGATGCATTCATTCTCTTCAACCAGTACAATACCGCCTTCTGCATAATGGCTTGCCTCTGTCGGACACGTCCTTACACAGGGAGCATTTGCACAATGGTTACAGCGCTCTGAGCGAATTTCAAGTTGTAGATTTGGATAGGTGCCGGTAGTTTTTTCAATAATCCAATCCCGGCAGTGACCAATGGGGACATCATTTTCAGTCTGACAGGCTACAACACAGTCGTTGCAACCGACACATTTAAGTGTGTCTACAGCCATTGCGTATCTCATGATGACACCTCCTTGCCAGCTTCAAAGCGGAAGGTGACAAAATTTCCTCGCATGCCAGTACCACCCATGACGGGATCAATATGGACTCGGGTAATCAAATCAGCATCACTGGCACCACGACCATGCGCCCGTGTCAATTTCTTATTTGTATGTCCAAAACCATGAACCATGTATACACTGTCATAACGGATACGCTCTGTGACTCTAACCTTAATAGGTGTCTTGCTCACCACACCATCCTGGTTTTCAAGCCACAGGTACTGATCATTTTTTAGATCCCATTCCTTGGCAACCTTTGGATTTACCCAGACACTATTTTCATCCATGAGATCGGTAAGATTTGGGTTATTTGCGGTTCGGCTAAAAGTATGCATGGGAGCACGGCCATATATAAGTCTGTAATAGCCCTCTGGCGGTTCCTCATGTGCTTTGTATTTTGGTAAAGGATCGTAACCTTCATCTTCCATTGCTGTGGAGTAGAGTTCGATCTTACCCGTGTTGGTGTTGAATTCGAAATCTTCAAGGTCTTGCATGGGATAAAGATCATCGTATTCACGTTTATACTTTTTCACGCCAATTCGTTGCATTTCCTCCAGAGAGGTGCCTACCTGTTTCAGCTCCCAGTCTAGTTTTTCTTCAATGTTTTCCCATGGGAAGAAATGACCCAGACCCATTTTGTCGGCTAAACCTTTGGCCATCCACCAGGCTGGTTTTGTATTGTACTTGGGTGGTGCTGCTGGCATTCGTAGAGCAATGGTTGGCTCACGATGTTTGCTGACACGAATGTCATCATAACGTTCGAGATAGGTACATTCAGGGAGGATAACATCAGCATAGCCAGTGATTTCCATAGGCATGGTATCTATTACTACCATGAGATCCAGCGCTTGAATGGCTTTTAGCGTGTTCGCTTGATTCGGAAGTGTGTGAATCAAATTGGTTCCGTTCACAATCCAGGCTTTGAAGGAGCAATCTCTTTCAGTTGTGGGCACAGTTGCATCACAGATTCCAGAGGCTAGGGCCAACCCAGCCAGTTTGAATTTCCCCGGATATGCATCTTTCCAGGTTCTGGCAGGTTTTGGGAAGGCAGGATGTGGATATTTTTTAAAATTAACTTTTTCGGGGTAATAATAGCCACCTCGGCGACCCCAAGATCCCAAGAGAGCATTCAACATGGCTACAGCTCTCAGTCGCTGGGTATCATCACCATACCAGGTGACATGACGACCAGGATGGATAATAACTCGTGGACTGGCATTGGCCATTTCTCGAGCAGTCTCTCGAATTGTCTCTGGTTTTATGGTAGTGATACCATAAGCCCACTCAGGTGTCATTTGTGCGACGTGAGTTTTCAGGTCCTCAAAGCCGTAGGCATACTTTTCAATATAATCTTTATCATAAAGGCCTTCATTGATGATGACGTGCATCCAGGCTAATAAGAGGGCCATGTCAGTTGCTGGTTTGATAGGTAACCAGAATTTTGATTTGCTGGCAACAGTAGAAAAACGGGGGTCAACCGTAATGATTGACGCACCTTTAGATGTAGCCTGTGCAATCTCCTGCACAGGTCCATTATGCATATTTTCACCAAAGTGAGAACCAATTAGGACTAGACAACGGGTATCTCTGATATCAACACGCTCCGGTGATTCAACTCCTTCTCCGTAGGTAGCGATGAAGCCAACTTCCCTTGGACCACGACATTGGGCGTACGATGGAGCAGCAATATTTGAGGAACCAAAAGCTTTTAAAAGATCACCGAAGTATTTTCCACCCGAACCGTGAGTGAAGAGTGCAGTACATTCTGGTCCGTGTTCATCGGCAACTTTTTTCAATCCATCAGCGATATAGGTGAAGGCTTCATCCCAGGATGCTTCGCGAAATGTCTGAACACCGCCAACTTCTGTTCGGATGAGGGGTGTTTTTAAGCGATCTTCATCATTGTACATTCCCACACCGCCTGTACCACGGGGGCAGAGTCGACCATTTGAATGGGGATCATCCTCATGACCAGTGACCTTCCAGATCTTACCCTTTTCATTGGTATGTACCCAGCCTGCGCACTTCCAGAAACATATTTCACAGTATGTAGGTGTTCTTTTAGCATACATGCCGGGAACGGCGTCAGGAGCTAAGATTTCCCCTTTTGAGAAATCAAACAGGGGTGTTGCGAAAGCCAGGCTTCCAGCACCCACACCTGCGATTTTAATAAAATCACGGCGATTCATACTAGTACTCATACGTTCTTCCAATGTTGTTGTAAATATGATTTCATGTTTTGACAAGTCGTTACATCTCGATAAACCGGGCATTCAGAACATTCTTCGTCCTGACAGGCTGTGGCCTTCGACTTAACCATCCAGCAGGGTTCCAATGATGATTTGTAGGCATCACATGCAGCACGATCTGTCTCACTGCAACCTTTGATCTCCCAACAGGGAGCCATGGACATCATTCCTTTAATCCCTGCCAGGTTGAACCCACGATCTTCGATCATGATCCGAATGCACTGGAGGCGTTCGATATCTGTCTGGGAATAGAGACGGCGTTTTGATTTTGTACGTTGAGGAATTATTAGACCTTCGGTCTCATACATCCTCAAGGTGTGGACAGAGACACCCACCAGGTCAGCAGCAATGCTAATTGCAAATACCGGTCTGGTTTTGTCTGAGAGGCGCTCTTTTATGTTTATTGCTTTCATAACAAATCTATATTTCAAAATCTAAGTTTGCTATATACATGCCATGATGAATGAGAATTATTAAAAGCAAATAGTGTTAGTAGTGTTTATTGATAGAAATTGATAGTAGCATGCATTATGCGCTAAAGTCACTTAGGCTTTTGCATATAGGGGTTTGATTCAGATTGTTTAGGCAAAGACGTTTAGTTTGCCTGTCTGTAATTCATATTACTTTAAAAAAATATTCTTTAAGGGGGGCAATGGAGTAAGAACTCCTCTAAAAAAAATAGCGTCGGAATCCTCAATCTGATAGAAGCACTTCTCAATTATGAAAAGATGGAAGAGCCCTAATGAGAATCCACTTTAATTCAACGTGAATGAAACATTTGAATAGTCAAAAGGCAGAACCAAGCTAATTTCTCCGCGTGAAAATAAAGTCTTACATAATACCTATATTATATGTTGTCTTGATCCTGATTTGGAGCAGTACCTGGATAAGTATCAAAGTGAGTGTCGGTGACACCCCATTTCTGATGGCCTCTATGCGTTTCTTTATTGCGGGGTTTGTTCTGATTCTCTTTCAAAAATTTCGTAAAAAAGCCATTCTGCCACGCCGGGAACATCGCAAGGTCATTTTGTCACTAGGACTTGGCAACTTCTTTATTGGCTATGGCCTCACTTATTGGGGCATGCAATTTGTGAATAGTAACATTACCTCCATACTCTGGGCAACACTCCCTGTCATGATCGCTGTCTTTGCTCATCGAATGTTGGATAATGAAAAAATTAATGCCGCAAGCATCTTCAGTCTGGTAGGATCAATAATTGGCACCCTGTTTATTTTTGATCTCCAGGATTCATCCTTCGATCCACAAGTGGCCATGGGAATGTTCATCATTCTGGTATCTATATTTGCTGCTGCCTACCCCAATGTGCTTTACAAAAGGGAGGGAGCCAAGCTGGACCCAGTGGCTGCCAATGCGACTGCAATGTTGATTGGAGCTACGTTACTTTTAATAACAGGACTGGTATTTGAATCCTGGAGGCAGGTGGAGCTAAACCTGGTGACACTGGGAGCTACTGTTTATCTGGCTATCATCGGCTCAGCCATTGGATTCACCATGTATTTTTGGCTGGTTAAGCGTGTCACCATTGTAAAAATGAGTTATACAACCTTCCTGATTCCAATATGGGCAAGTCTTTGGGGTTGGTTACTTCTGGGAGAGGAACTATCTAGCTCAGCATTGGTAGGTGCGACGATTATCATCTTGTCAGTCTCCCTGCCTGAATTCTTGCGAATGAAGTATTTCAATTCCAATGCAGAGTAACCTTCAGCTACACGTTGTATTATGGATGAGGGTTAACTATATTCAAAGCCTGAACATAATTAGCATAGGTCTTTAAAAAACAGTATCTTATGGCAAAAATTATAGCCATCGTGAATCAAAAGGGGGGCGTGGGGAAAACGACGACTTCAGTCAACTTGGCTGCAGGTTTGGCTGTGACTGAGAAAAAGACCCTGCTCATCGATTTAGACCCTCAGGCAAATTCCACTGCCGGACTCGGACATCCAGTAAGAGTTGACGGTCAGAGCATCTATCAAGTGCTGCTCAATCAGGCAACTATTCAAGATATTATGCACAAGTGTGAATTGCCATTTCTTGATCTTGTCCCATCCAGCCCATCTCTGGTTGGAGCTGAAGTTGAACTGGTCTCTGCAATAGCCAGAGAACGGATTCTGAAGGATGCCGTAGCAGAAGTTGAAGAGAACTATGATTTTATAATCATTGATTGCCCACCTTCTCTAGGTCTACTCACCTTAAACGCCCTCACAGCGGCCCACTCAATTCTGATTCCAATTCAGTGTGAATACTACGCCCTGGAAGGGTTAGGCCAACTGTTGAATACAGTTCGTCGGGTTCAGAAGACCATCAATAAGGCACTGGTTATTGAGGGTGTTTTGATGACCATGTACGATAGCCGTTTGAATTTGAGCAAACAGGTCGTTGAAGAAGTAAAAACCTATTTTAAAGAACGTGTCTACAAGACCTACATCAATCGCAATGTTCGTCTAAGCGAATCACCATCTTATGGTAAACCCATTATGCTTTATGATGCCAACTCAGTAGGCGCTGCTAATTATATGAATCTGGTTGAAGAGGTGCTTGAAAATGCCTGATGCTCCCAAAAGACTGGGACGCGGTCTGGATGCAATTCTGGATTCATTGGGAGCGCCTGAAGAATCCACTCTTTCATCCCTTTCCATTTCTCCAAACGATATTCGTCCCAATCCATTTCAACCCAGAAAAGATTTTGATTCGGAAAAAGCGGTACAGGCTTTTGAGGATCTTAAGGCATCAATCAAGTCCAAGGGTCTGATACAACCTATCACGGTTCGCGAAGTGAATGGCGAATATGAACTAATTGCCGGTGAAAGACGACTGAGGGCTTGCCAGGAGTTGGGCATAGAGACAGTTCCCATATACATCCTGACCGTTGAAAAAGATGTTGATATGATGGAACTGGCTTTGATTGAGAATTTGCAAAGGGACAACCTGAATCCCCTTGAAGAGGCTGAGGCATACTCGCTTCTGTCTGACAAGTACAGTCTTTCACATGAGGAAATCGCAGAAAATATTGGTAAAAGTAGAGCAGCAATTACTAATGCGATGCGCTTACTCAAGTTGCCTGCAGAAATAAAAGTTGCACTGAAAAATCTGGTGATTTCAGCAGGTCATGGCAGGGCACTTCTGGGTCTTGTTTCCAAAAAAGAAATGATCAATGTCTTTCAAAAAGTTCGTAGAAATAATATGAGCGTACGTGAGACCGAAAATTATGTCAAGCAGCTGAAGGTAAAGACACCTACAGAGAAAAAGAAGAAAACTCCTCCCAAAAAATCAGTATTCATAACTCGTAGCGAAGAAGCCCTTATGACAGTACTAGGGACTCGGGTGAAGATTAAAGCTGGCCCGAAGAAGGGAGTTATTGAAGTTGAATATTTTGGTGATGAGGATTTGGACCGGCTGCTGGAACTCTTCGGATCAATGAAAAAATAAAGCTAGATTCTGCAAATATTGACAGCAATGATGACAAGCGAAATGTAAAAAGTCTTAATAAATCAATGAAATCCAACTGTTCCATTTTTCGAAAATTTTACTACTAGATATAGATAGAAACAGGAATTCATGAAGCACGAAAAATATACCATCCTTATACTGCCGGACAACGAAACTAACGGTAGGTCCTATTCAATTACAGCCACCGCTGTCAATCTTTTGAAACTACTCATCCTTGGTCTGCTGGGGATCATTGTTTTATTTTCAACTTATTATCTGCCTAAAGCTTTGGAGTACCGCTCTTTAAAGAAAGAGAACGTCTATCTGCTTAGCGAAAGACAAGAAGTTGCCAGTCTGTTGAAAAATGCCAAACGCATTGAAGAAATAAATCATTTTATTGAAAGTACTCTGGGTAGCCACTATAATTTGCGAGCTGATGCAGGAGATAGTGCTGCTTTTGAGGACAATTGGGAACTGTCTCCATTTGAAACCATGGGGTTGCTGGAAGATTTACCCACCTATCTACCTATCAAGGGCTTTGTAAACGCAGGTTTCAAGGTTCGCGAGGGACTATTTAGCCAGGACCATCTCGGCATAGACTTGTCGTCCATTGAAGATAGGGTCGTGAAAGCTGCGGGTCGTGGGTATGTCATATTTTCCGATTGGACATATCGCTTCGGAAACACCATTATTATCGATCATGGAAATGGCTATCTCACAGTATACGGACACAATGAACAAAACTTGGTAACCCAGCGACAAGTTGTGGACCGAGCTGAGCCGATTGCCATTATGGGGAACACAGGCATCTCAGAAGGGGCACACCTTCATTTCGAAATTTGGTATGAAGGGGTTCCTCTGGATCCTGCTACATTTATCACTGAACTAGCCGAAACAAGCAATCCCACTGATCAGAAGGAAGACTAAAATGGCCAATCGAATTCATCGCATAGAAACTATTGTCGGTCGCGGCACCCATATTTCTGGTGATATGAATATCAATGGAAGTGCCCACATAAATGGCACGGTTGATGGCAGCATCGAGGCGACAGGCTTTGTGACTGTTTCTGAATCGGGTGTTGTCAAAGGTGGTATCAAAGGGGAGTATGCCATTATCGGCGGAATCGTGGGTGGCAACATCGAAGTAAAAGGCAAAGTCGCTCTTGGAAAAGCAGGACGCTTAAAAGGGGATGTGATTGCGACGAGACTCATCATAGAAGATGGGGCAGTTTTTCATGGCCGGAGTTCCATGGTCCCTGAAACCTCCAACTCAGACGATTTTGAAGCCCTGGGTGAAGAGGTACTATAACATTTGAAATCCGACGGCTCCGGCAAGTATATGGCAGCAGCCTCCACAATGACTGGGAGTGTCCTGGGTCTGGGCGCAATCGGATATTTTCTCGATCAAAAATTTGGATGGCCCCAATACGGGGTACTGATCGGTGCCCTTTTGGGAGTGGTCATCGGTATGTATGAATTGTATAAAAGCATCTATATAAAGAACGACGACAAGTGAAGCCCTGGCAGGTAATGGGACTTGCTGCCCTCGTACTGAATAGTGTAATAATAGCCGCATTTGCCTTCACAAATCAGTTTGTTTTAATCAAGTCCGCATTGGCTGGAGCCTTTTTACCGATAATTATTAGTGGAGTGATCCTTTTTTGGGTTGAGAAAAATAAAATTCATGAAGCTCAGCAACTTCAAAAAATCAACATTATTGGCTTCCTGGCGAAGGTTTTATTGCTTGGATTATGGATCGTAATTCTAATAAAATCAGGCACAATCGACAACGTGACATTTATTGTAATATTACTCATAAACTTTCTTGCGTGGCATGGGGTCGAAGCTTATTATTGGCCGCTTTTTATGGCAGGTAACGGACATGCAAAAGGGGAGAATTCTTAATGGCTGACCACGGCCAAGGAACCAGTACCAACATCGGGGATAAGATTATTGCGCACGTAGCAAATAGTGACGTGATGATTCATTTTGAACTTTTCGGTATTGACCTTTCTATTACCAAGCACGTTATCATGCTCTGGATTGCTGCCGGATTATTAGTTACAGTTGCTCTTTATGCATCCCGCAAATATCGCAGTGAAGAAAGACCCATCCCCAGTGGTTTTACCAATGCCTTCGAATTTGTAGTAGATTTTGTCAGAACGAGCATTCTCATCCCTACTGTTGGGAAGGATCATGTTTTAAAATGGGGACCGCTTGTGATGTCCTTTTTCTTTTTAATCCTGACTATGAACTTTCTAGGCCTCATGCCCATGTTCAACTATATCAATCATGGTCATGGTGGCACTACGGCAACTGGTAATTTCAATATGACTGCGGCACTGGCTGTAATCACTTTTTTCGCCATCATCATTGCAGGAATTATGGAGCATGGCTTCTTCAAGCACTGGAAGAATATGGTGCCAGGAGATGTACCAAAGGCTGTATTGATTATACTCATCCCCATTGAAATAATGAGCATGTTTGTTCGCCCGTTTGCATTGACCATGAGACTTGCTGCGAACATGACTGCCGGGCATATCGCCATGTTAGCTATCTTTGCCCCCATCTTTATTTTACATAATATTTATATCGGCATTGGTTCAGTAGCCTTGAACGTAGGTATTACATTTTTAGAAATTATAGTAAGTATTGTGCAGGCCTACGTATTCACCCTACTCTCCTCCGTCTTTATTGGCCAATCTATTCACCCGAATCATTAATTATATTGAACTTTTACAACACAAAATATAAACACTCTATCAACTATGCTCGGAAAGCTCTTACTCAGTTCAGGGATATGAGACATGTTTGTAGCTATGAGATAGCAATGATAGAAACACACAAGAAGGAGTTTTAAAATGGAATTCGCATATCTAGGTGCCGCTATTGGTGCAGGAATGATCGTAATTGGTGCTGGTCTTGGAATTGGAAAATTAGCTGCAGCCGCCGCTGCTGGCATTGCTCGTCAGCCTGAAGCTGCTTCCAGTATTACTGGCGCAGTAAACTTACCTCTCTTCCTCCTGGAAGGTGTTGCCATTATCGGTTTAGTAGTAACGCTACTTGTTGCAATTAAGTAATAAGGTTTAAGAATACTCCTCCGGAGGAATTATGGAAAACCTACTTAATTTTGATAGCGGTTTAATGTATTGGACTTGGATCACCTTCATTGTTGTGTTGGTGATTCTAGGATCAAAAGCATGGAAACCGATGATCAAAGCGCTGGAAAACCGCGAAAATTTTATTCGTGAATCACTTGAGGAAGCGGAAGCAGCTCGCCAGGAAGCTGATAAAGTTGCTCTTGAATATGAAGCGATGGTAGCCAAAGCCAGACAAGAAGCCCAGAATATTGTGGCTGCTGGCAAAGAAACTGCGGAGCGGATGAAAGCTGACATTCTCAATGAAGCTCAGGATAAATCTGCAGGGATTCTAAAACAGGCCGAAATCCAGATTGTCGCTGAACGTGAAAAAGCGATTGCCGAAATCCGTACCCAGATTGTGGATATCTCAATGGCTGCTGCTGAAAAAATTATTGCAAAATCCCTTACTCCCGAAGACAACGAACGTCTTATTGAGGATGCCTTAAAGGATTACGGAAAAAATTAATGCGCACATCAGCAAAAAGTCGCCAGTATGCCAACCTGCTCTTAAACATTGCTGAGACTAAAGATGCTCTCGAGCCAGTCTACCGCTCGATGATATCATTCTACAGTACTTATCGGCGGGAACCAGCGCTGAAGGCATTTTTAGCCTCAACCAAAGTTGAAGCTACCGACAAAATTGAGCTGCTTGCAAAAGTTTATACTGATCTTCACCCTATCAATCAGGCCTTTCTTGCCCAATTAGGCGATGAACGGGATATGAAATTGATGGGAATGATAATGCATAGCCTCGAAAACGCTTTTTATACGAGAAGTGATCAGGTCAAGGTGCATGCAGTCAGTACCAGTAAATTGTCAGGCGAAACGATAGAACGCATTCGCCAGGCTGTTCAATCAGTCACATCCTCGAAAGCTGATTTTACTACTGAAGTAAATCAGGATATTCTGGGTGGTTTAACATTACGAGTAGGCAATACCATTTTGGATGCCTCTCTCTCCAGTAAACTAGCACGTATCAGACAGACACTGATTCAGTCCTAAAGGAAAGACAAGAATATGACAGATATTCGAACAGACGAAATCACAAAATTACTCCAGGAAGAGCTGGGCAAATTAGATCTCTCCATTGATGTAGCTGAAATCGGTGAAGTCATCATGGTTGGTGACGGTATTGCCAGAGTCAGTGGACTGGAAAATGTTATGGCTTCTGAATTGATTGAGCTCCCCAACGGTGTTGTTGGTATGGCTATGAATCTTGAAGAAGATGAAGTCGGACTGGTTCTATTTGGAAACACCTCCCTCGTTAAAGAGGGTGATCAGGCTAAACGTACTGGAAAAGTTGTTTCCGTAGGTGTTGGTGAAGCGGTGATTGGTCGTGTTGTGAGCCCTATCGGTGCAGCAATGGATGGTAAGGGTGATATCAAACCAGAATCAACATTACCTGTTGAGCGCAAAGCTCTGGGTGTGTTGGCCAGAAGTCCTGTAAATGAACCTCTTCAGACAGGTATTAAGGCAATTGACAGTATGATTCCGATTGGTCGAGGCCAGCGTGAATTAATTATTGGTGACCGTCAGACGGGTAAGACAGCTGTTGCTCTGGATACTATTGTAAATCAGAAATATACGCACCGTGCAGATACACCAGATGATCCAGTTTACTGTATCTATGTTGCTATTGGGCAGAAAGCCTCAACGGTTGCCCGTGTAGTTGCTGAACTTGAAGCACAAGGCGCTATGGAATACACTACTGTAGTTGCCGCTAATGCCTCTGATCCGGCTCCACTACAATTTTTAGCACCCTACACCGGTGCTTCTATAGGTGAATATTTTCGCGATAACGGCAAGCACGCTCTAATTATCTATGATGATCTGTCGAAACATGCTGTGGCTTATCGCCAGATGTCGCTGCTCCTGAGAAGACCCCCAGGCCGTGAAGCGTATCCAGGTGATGTGTTTTATTTGCACAGCCGCCTATTGGAGCGTTCATCCAAATTGAATAAAGATTTAGGTGGTGGCTCACTGACTGCGCTTCCCATTATTGAAACCCAGATGGGTGATGTCTCTGCCTATATCCCCACCAACGTGATTTCTATTACGGATGGTCAAATCTTTTTGGAAACCGATCTTTTCAATAGTGGTCAGCGTCCAGCCTTGAACGTAGGTATTTCAGTATCTCGTGTAGGTGGGAATGCTCAGATTGGTGCTATGAAAAAAGTCGCTGGTGGAATGAGACTTGATCTGGCACAGTATCGTGAATTGGCAGCTTTTGCCCAATTTGGATCTGACCTGGATGCTGAGACACAAAAACAGCTGACCCGTGGAAAAATCCTCTACGAAGTATTGAAGCAGAATCAATTTGTGCCCATGATTGTGGAAAAGCAGATTGCCATTTTCTATGCTGCTTCAAAAGGTTTTCTGGATGACATCGCTCCTGTAGAGATTCGTCGTTTTGAACGCGAATTCTTGGAAAATATGGAAGCAACGAATTCGGATCTTCTCAAGCAAATCGCTGCTGAAGGCAAATTAACTGATGAGATTGATGCTGCTTTGAACAAGACAGTTTCGGACTTTGTTAAAGGGTTCGTAGCCTAGGATCGCTATGGCGAATTTAAAAGACATTCGGAAGCGGATAGGTACCATTGAGAGTATCAAGCAGGTTACGCGTGCCATGAAGCTCGTGGCGGCAGCAAAATTGCGTCGCGCACAGATCAATATGGAGCAGGCCAGACCTTATGCAGGTCGTATTCATGGTGTCTTGAACCATCTTCTCCCAGATATTGATCGAACATCCCATAACCTTCTGACTATGAGACCTGCCCAACAAAAGGCTTTTGTCATATTGACATCAGATCGTGGTCTATGTGGAAGTTTCAATACAAATATTCTGCGCCAGGCTGAGAATATTATTAATGCTGCTGGCAAAGAGAACTCAAAACTCATCTGCATCGGCCGCAAAGGCTATGAGTATTTTGGAAAAAGAGGCTATGATGTTGTCGAACATTATGCTGATTTCTGGAATGAACTCAATTTTAGTCATGCTACCACAATGGCTAGAGCAGTTACTTCTCGCTATCTGGCAGGTGAATTTGATGACGTCAGAGTCATCTTTAACGAGTTTAAGAATGTAGCTCAACAGGAAATCGTGGAATACCACTATCTTCCTCTGGTTTTAGAGGACGATGCTGAATCGGTAAGCACGGATTATCTATTTGAGCCCTCCAAGGACGAGGTAGTCAAATCATTGGTTCCCCGTCATTTAAATATCCAGATGTGGCGCTTTCTGCTGGAATCCAATGCCGCCGAACAGGCAGCCAGGATGACTTCCATGGAAGCGGCAACGAATAACGCTGGAGATCTCATTGATAGTCTCCGACTGGAATACAATAAGGCACGTCAAGCTGCAATTACCACAGAAATTCTGGAAGTTGTGAGTGGTGCCGAAGCTTTAGTGGAATAAGAGGAAAATTCATACGATGGCAAAGCAAGGAAAAGTTGTTCAGATTATGGGTGCTGTGGTTGATGTTCGTTTTGAGGACGGTCAACTACCAGAAGTGTTAAATGCTCTGAATATTGAACGCGAAGACGGATTACTGGTTTTAGAAGTTGCCCAGCATCTGGGAGAAAACGTTGTCCGTACAATCGCCATGGATTCAACCGATGGTCTCACCCGTGGAACCAAGGTTACTGATGTTGGTTCTCCAATATCTGTCCCGGTTGGACCTGAGACTCTAGGTCGCATGTTTGATGTAGTAGGAAATGTCATCGATGGTAAACCAGCTCCCAATGTGAACCGACTTCCCATTCACCGTGATCCACCCAAACAGGAAGATCTGACGACCTCAAGTGAAATTCTTGAAACTGGTATTAAAGTTGTCGATTTGCTTGAGCCCTATTCAAAGGGTGGAAAAACAGGCTTGTTCGGTGGTGCTGGTGTTGGAAAAACAGTTCTGATTCAGGAATTGATCCGAAATATTGCTACTGAGCATGGTGGTTACTCCGTGTTCTCAGGTGTGGGTGAACGTACTCGTGAGGGTAATGATCTCTACCTTGAAATGACAGAGTCAGGTGTTATAGAAAAAACGGCTATGGTTTTCGGCCAGATGAATGAACCACCCGGGGCTCGTCTTCGTGTGGCTTTATCAGGTCTCACCATGGCTGAATATTTTCGTGATGTTGAAGGCAAGGATGTGCTCCTTTTTGTTGATAATATTTTCCGTTTCACACAGGCAGGATCTGAAGTATCTGCTCTGTTGGGACGTATGCCTTCTGCCGTGGGTTACCAACCTACACTATCTACTGAAATGGGTGACCTCCAGGAGAGAATTACTTCAACTAAGAAAGGTTCTGTAACCTCTGTGCAGGCTATTTATGTACCTGCAGATGATTTAACTGATCCTGCTCCTGCAACAACCTTTGCTCACCTGGATGCAACCACCGTGTTAGAGCGTGGTATTGCTGAGTTGGGAATCTATCCCGCTGTAGATCCGCTTTTATCCACTTCTCGAATTCTTGATCCGCGTGTTGTCGGAGATCGGCACTATAACATAGCTCAGGAAGTCAAAGTTGTTCTGCAGAAATACAAAGATCTTCAAGATATCATTGCCATTCTTGGTATGGATGAACTCTCAGACGATGACAAGAACACAGTAAACCGTGCTCGTCGCATGCAGAAATTCTTCTCACAACCATTCTTTGTGGCTGAAGCATTTACGGGCACTGCAGGTCAATATGTTACTCTGGAAGATTCTATCACTGGATTTGAAGCCATTCTCGGTGGGGATATGGATAAGTACAATGAAAATGCTTTTATGTATAAAGGCAATATCGACGCCGTGATTGCCACCACAAAGAAAAGTGGATAATTAATAATGGCAGCACAATTTCATCTAGAAATCATTACACCCACTAAAGTGTATGATGAGGGTGAGGTAGATTACCTCCGCGCTCCGGGTGTGGATGGTGCCTTCGGTGTTCTTGCCGGGCATACTGAGTCAATTATGGCTCTGGCTATTGGTGAGATCAAAGTAGTCAAAGGCTCTGTAGAGAAATCGTATGCCTCCACAAAAGGATTTGCAGAAATCACCAGGAATGGTGTCCAACTTTTGGTGGAATCTGCTGAACCACAGGGTGATATCGATCTGAATCGTGCCCAGGAAGCATTTGATCGTGCTAAAGCACATCTTAACCAGAAACAGGATGAGATGGAGGATGAACTAAGAGCACTGAGAGCTCTTGAACGTTCCATGAATCGACTCAAGGTTGCCGAAAAAAAATAAACCTGTCTTGTGTCAACAATTAAATGCCTCGGCCCCTGAGTTAATCAAAGGATCCGGGGCATTTTTCGTTTCATCACGACTGAAAGCGAGATTCAACCTATCAGATTTATTTAGGTCTTTATCCAACTCCATTTATTTTTCATTCCAGTTGAATCAAATAAACGGGGTGATTTCTTGCTGAGAGCTGTTAAAAATATCTTAAAACTGAACCCATGGTATGTCGGTCTGTATCTTGTTGTTCTGGCCCTTCTGATTTTATCGAGCTACCTCGAATACAAATCCAGATATCGTGACGTTCTGCAGCTCATCCAGGACCAGGCTGCCATGACCGCCGCTGTGATTGCGCAGAGTGGCAGTGGTCAGGCCTATCTCACAGAAGAGTTGAAACAATCCTATATCGATAGAGCCATTGATATGCTCAGTATCTTGAATCAAATAGATGCACAACAGAAACTATCTCGCAGTGATCTGGATAAATGGGTGAATGATGAAACCATCATGGATATCACTACCTATGATAGTGCTGGGGATATGGATGGCACCCGCAAGACTGCAGGAAAGCACATCCAGAGTGAAGTGGATCAAGACAAGACTTTGATCAAGAATCAACTTCAACCAATTTTATCAAGAAAAACAGACCTGATCATTTTGGGAGTTGACCAAAGTAATTACACCCTTGCTCAGGATGACAATCTTGATGATCAATTTATGGTAGCCATCCCCAGAGATCGTGGTGGTGCTCTTGTTTGCCGATTGTCTCTGGATGCAGAGCAAGATTTCAAATATCTCACCGCCATGGAGTCCGCTCTGGAAGACCTCTTGTATGTCAAAGGATTGCAGTATCTGAAGCTGGCTCTGGATGACCATGACCCATATTATGTATCAAAATCTGGTGAAGTGGTTGATGATTCCTGGAATCGTGAGCCCCTAGCTGATATTCTCTTTAAGGTTTCCAAAGGGGATAGCAGTCTGCTGGAAGTGGTTCGGCCCGTATTTTTTAGCTCAAGCCTGGGTGAAGTCCGTATTGGATTTAAAGCTGATACCCTACTTAGCCTAAAAGGTCAAATCCTTTATCAAATCCTCATTCGCACCACACTCCTTACCTTGCTTGCCTTTGTATTACTCATATTTCTACTTGTCCGACAGAATGCAGCCTTGCTTGAGGAAGAAAAGATACGCATTGAAGCAGAAGTCTATCGTTTGGAGAAATTGAATCGTCTCAGAGAAAAACAGGCAGCGGTCGGTGAACTTGCTGCAGGCGTTGCTCACGAAATTCGCAACCCACTCAATGCCATTGGTATTGTAGCCCAGAGACTGAAACGTGAATTCTCGACTGGTGAAGATCAACAGGAATATGAATCGCTAACGGGCACCATGGTCTCTGAGATTTCTAGAATTAACACTTCCCTCCAGGATTTTCTAGAATATACCAGACCTACACCCCTGAAATTTTCCAGCCTCGATATGAAAAGTTTTTTGGGTAGCATTCAGGATTTATATAAATCAGAAGCATTGGAGAAAAAGATATCTCTGACTATCGATGCCAAAACCCTGGAATTTGAAGCTGATGGAGAATATCTGAGGCAAGCCATATCAAATTTGGTGAGAAACGCCCTGGATGCTTGTGAAGCAGGAGACGCAGTTGATTTAGAAGGAAAGAAATACGGAAAGTTGATTAAAATTAAGGTCAAGGATACCGGAGCAGGTATTCCTGAGGATCAACTCAGTCGTGTATTTGATTTGTATTATACAACTAAGGATATGGGCACTGGAGTGGGGTTGGCGCTGACACATAAAATTATTGCGGATCACCAGGGCACAATTGAAGTGTCCAGTCAACCTGGTGAAGGAAGCATATTTGAAATAGAAATAGCGGTGAAACAATGACCAGACTACTAATTGTTGATGATGAAAAGCTCCAACGGGATTCTCTAGCAGGCTTTCTCAAGAAGATTGGATACGAGGTAAGCACTGCTGATTCTGCTCAGACTGCCCTCGCACATATGCATAAGCATCCCGTTGATATAGTCTTATCAGATTACAAGATGCCTTATATGACTGGTGCTGATCTTTTAAAGGAAGTAAAATCACGCCACCCCAATGTAATTCTTGTTTTAATTACCGCTTTCGGGACGGTGGATATTGCCGTTGATGCCATGAAATCTGGAGCCTGGGATTTCTTGACCAAACCCGTCGATCTTGACCAGTTGGAAACGCTGCTCAAGGGTATTGTGGATCATATCCAGACCACACAGAAGCTGAATAACAGCTCTATAGACCAGGATTCAGAGGAGATTGGTTTCCTTGCAAAAGATCCAGTGATGTTAGGGTTGCTACAACAGGCAAAGCGTGTAGCTGGTAGCCAGGTAACGGTGCTGATCACCGGTGAAACTGGTGTGGGTAAAGAAGTCCTGGCAGATTACATACATCAGCATTCACCCCGGAGTGAACACCCCATGGTGGCTGTGAATTGTGCAGCCTTACCAAGTCATCTTATCGAGAGTGAGCTATTTGGCCATGAGAAAGGTGCCTTTACCGGTGCCACCGCTACAAGGACTGGTCGCTTTGAGGAAGCCCACGAAGGAACCCTTTTTCTAGACGAGATCGGTGATCTACCGCTGGAGATGCAGACCAAGCTGTTGAGATTTCTACAGAGCGGAGAGTTTCAAAGGATTGGGGAGAATAAAGTCCTCAAGTCAGATGTGAGAGTGATCGCGGCTACCAACGTAAATTTACTGCATGCCATTGAGATCGGAGAATTTCGGGAAGATCTCTACTATCGATTAAATGTGATCAATCTGGAGATTCCACCTCTAAGAAGCAGGCCTGATGATATAGCGGTATTATCAAAATATTTTCTCGAAAAATTTTCCAACCGAGAGGGTAGAGCTGAATTGTCCCTCTCCAACAAAGCTCTCGTGGCTCTTGAAGCATATCACTTCCCAGGTAATGTCCGTGAATTAGGTAACCTACTCGAGCGAGCTGTTCTGCTTTGTCAGGAAGTCGAGATTCAAGCTCAGGGACTTAATCTGCAAAGTAAACCTGGCGAAAAGGCTGTTTCGGGAAAATTAAAAGATTCTGTGGGCGGTCTCGAAGTTGATCTGATAAAAACCACGCTTGAAGCAGCAGGTGGAAATCAGAGCGAATGTGCCAGACGTCTGGGTATCAGTGAACGCGTACTCCGCTACAAGCTTCAGAAATACCACCTAAAATAATAATTCATCTTCCCCAATAGCATCACCCTTTGTCATCTCGAGCGCAGTTGAGAGATAGGACGATTATGGAAAATGAGGAAATTATCCAGGTTGGGATTCGAATCCCAACTGAGCTCACCACAAAATAGCTGAACCCTTCAACTCCATCCGGGACAATTCAAGCACCTTGATGCGTAAATCAACAGGTTAATTCTCGACAAATACGTCGAAATCGACGTGATATGTCGAGATAGTATTCGTATAATCCTATCTAAGTAAAATCTATAAATCCATATATAACAATATGTAAGGCAAGGAATTATGCCATGCCAGCTTCATTGGCACAGAGGTTGGACTATAAGAAGCAGATTTATTGAAATAACAAGACAAATAGAGAACAAGTAAAAGGAGAGAAAAGATGAAAAAGCAAATTTTAACAGCAATGGTGATGTTGGCGGCAATTAGCCTGATCTCAACTGCAAATCCAGTATACGCACAGGCCGGTGGCCAGTGGGGCAATGGTCCTGGCGAATTCATTGATGAGAATGGAGATGGATTTAACGATTTAGCTCCTGATGCTGATGGAGATGGCATCCCAAATTCAATGGATGAAGACTATGTTCAGCCACAAGATGGTAGTGGTGCTGGATATGGCGGTGGCGAAGGTAACGGAAGCGGAAATGGTCCTGCTGACGGAACTGGTAATGGACGCGGATCCTCCGGTGGCAATGGCCCTGGTAATGGAACCGGCGTAGGTCCTGGCGATGGTGACTGTATCGTAGATCCAGTAATGCCCAAGACACGTTTCAGTTCAAGAGTTACACGCTAAATATTAGATTCACCTGGGGAGGAAATATTCCTCCCCAGGTTATCTTATCAGGAGAATGAAAATGGATAGAGAAACACGTAGAGAGGCACTGGCTGCAAAGTTTAAATCCAGTTTTCGTTCAGATGATATTACCGAGGAATTAAAAATATACTCTCGCATTATGAGCGAAGTATATTTATGGCAACAAGCAGATGAGATGATGTTTCCACATATCCGTTACTCAAATAATTCTAACTCCCAGCAGAAACTTTCTTCATAATGATTCTTAATAAAATTATAAAACTCTTGGGTCTATTGTCTATTAGTTTGAATATTGGACTGGCTGAGGATTTGTTTGTTGAACTAAATACCACAACTGGTATGGCAGACTATCTGTTAGGAAGCAAATTGGTCGAAAATGCATCTTATGGAAGTTCAACTCTGGGGCTTAGCTCGATCATTTCCGACAATGCCAGAGGATATTTAGATCTCTCACATACACAGATTTACCCACAAGCTGAATATTCATCGAGCCAGATTGAGCTTGGCCTACAATTTCGGTATTTAGAAATTGATGATAATCAGCTTTTCTATGGCTTTCACGGATTTGCAAACCGTTATCAGGATAGCTATAGCTATTACAATAATTCTGGCCTCGGTTTTTATGGGAAATGGAAACACTACTTCCAGGCAGGCCACCTCACCACCTTTGGGTATGATTTCGAATCGAAAAGATTTGCGGAAGTTGAAGAAGCTTCAAATTCTGTTCATGAAGTTTTCGCAGCGTATAATCAGTCATTCCAGACAAAGAGCTCGCTTCAATTACGATCGTCCATCTCCCTACAGGATTTCTTACCACAAACCAGCATCTCTGGACAAGGTCGCAATCTTTTTACAACTGTGAACGATATTCCCAGCAATTACCTGACTACAACAGAATTACGATTAAGTCAATCACTGGGCAGTAAATTTGGGTTCACTTTGTGGCTGGAAAATCAAACCCTTTTGAATGATGATGCTGATTCTCTGGTCCTGCAGGATGGAATAGAAAACCCATTCACGGATCGGTTTCGCTGGGAAGGTTCTTCAAGCGCGATGCGTTTAATGTATCGTCATAGTCCCCAGAGCAGTTTTCAGGTATCACATTCATATTTGAAAAAAAGCTATATCGATGTGCCTGTTTATCAATTCGATTTTGATGCCATGGATTATGTAATTGAAGATGAGGAATTGGTGCATCTGGGTTATGATCGTCAGGATGAGCGTAACCATTTTCAGTTTCGCTGGAATAAGTACTGGGCAATCAATAACCTTGATTGGATGTCTGAGGTTGAATTAGTGCTAACAACTGGTTTGACCCAGAACAAATCGAATGACATGCTCTATGATTATGAGAGCATGAGCTATAGTATAAGTATCAATTTAAATAATTAAAAAGGAGCAGATATGAACTACAAAAGAATTTTATTGTTCATGCTTACCGTTGCCATGTTGATAGGTCAGGGGAGACGCGGGGATCGAATGATGACCTGGGATGAAAGCTTGAATTTAACCACAGAACAAATGCAACAAATCACAACTCTACGTGAAAGTATGCAACCTGCCATGCAGGAAATTCGGCAAACTACTCGTTCACTGGAACAAGAGCTCAGACTGCTCAATAACAGTGAAAATCCCGATGCAGGCCGGATTGCAGAGCTAGAGGCTGCCATTGAAGCTAATGGAACAGCCATGGATGCCTTAATGGGTGCTCATCGAGATCAGATCAGATCTTTGCTCACGCCAGATCAGCAACTTATCTATGATCAGCATGAATTTGGACCTCGTGAAGGACGCAGAGGTCCCAGAGGATCTCGTGGTGATGACAATATGGGTGGCCGTCGTGGTAGCCGTTCAGGCAGGCCCGGTAGATAACCATCCATATCGTGTTGTCCTCTTATGAGGACTTCCTCCCTGTACACAGCCCTGGGTTTTTCCCGGGGCTTGTGCTTTGTATTGCCATTTGACGTTATAATTTATATATGATTGCAACATTACAATCTGAGGATACATGAACTTATTCAAGAGAATCATCACACTGTCAATCTTTGTTTCTGTTGTGATCCCCCAATCACTTCCGCTGGAGACGAACACGCTATTTTCTGGCTCTGGTACTTGTGCTGCCTGCCACACTCAGGGCGCGCCCAATACTGGAGCACTAAGTGACAATCAGGGGAATGATGTGTCCCAAACAACTTTTTGGCGCTCCACAATGATGGCAAATGCAGCTAAAGATCCGTTATGGCAAGCCAAAGTACAGGCGGAAATATCCGCCCATCCTCACCTGCAATCAGTCATAGAGGATAAATGCACAAGCTGTCACGCCACTATGGGAAATACTCAAGCTGAATATGATGGACAATCGGATTACTCGATTTCGGAAATGTTGTCAGATCCCCTGGCTATGGATGGAGTAAGTTGTGCAGTTTGTCATCAAATCAAAGATCAGAATCTGGGTCAGGCTGAGAGCTTCTCAGGTCATTTCACTATCGAGAATGATCGACTCATTTATGGTCCATTCAGCAATCCAGTAACTGGTCCGATGATGAACATGTCCAATTACACCCCTGTGATGAGCCCGCATATCTCTAGTTCGGAGCTATGTGCTACTTGCCACACGTTATTCACACCCTATGTAAATGATGCTGGCGAAGTCGCTGGTGAAGCACCCGAACAGGTGCCCTATCTTGAATGGCTCAATAGCGATTATCCTGAGGCAGGTATAGAATGCCAGACTTGTCACATGCCAGCCATCAATGAGAACATCATTTTATCAAACCGTCCACAATGGCTAGGGGCTCGTAACCCGCTGCATACCCATGAATTTGTGGGTGGAAATGTTTTTATGTTAACCATGTTGAGGAATTTTGGTGCTGAGTTAAATGTTAGTGCTACCGAGGCTCAGTTTGATTCAAGCATTGCCAGAACAATGAGACTATTACAAAATCAAACCGTGGAACTCGATCTGGCGCTAGATTGGAATAATACCGGAGATTCATTAGATATTGAAGTAGCTATTCTAAACCTTTCTGGTCATAAATTTCCCACGGCTTATCCCAGCAGAAGAGCCTGGATAGAACTAAAAATTGAGAATCATTCTGGGGAAAATATTTTCCACTCTGGTGCCTGGAATGCAGAAGGTGAAATTATCGGTTTAGAACCAGGCTATGAACCTCACCACCAGAATATTAACCATGCGGATCAGGTACAGGTTTACCAAAATATGCCGGCTGATGTGAACGGAGAAAAAACCTATACACTGCTCAGAATCGCTGGATATTTGAAGGATAACAGGATTCCGCCCTCGGGTTATCTCTCTGATGGTGTAGCAGTAGATTCTACCGCCATTATAGGTTTAGCGACCATAGACCCCGATTTCAATAGGAATGGCCTTGAAGAGGGTACTGGGGTCGATAGAGTGCATTATCGTGTAGGTGGGCTGAATCCGGATGCTACCTACGAAGTAACTGCAATTATGAACTACCAGACCATCGCTCCACGTTTTGCCCAGGATTTATTTGAATACGATTTGCCAGAAGTTGATGAATTCCAATCATATTACGAGCAAATGGATTTGTCACCCATCCCCATTGCTTCTATTCAACAGACACATTCTACAAACAGAGTTGACACCCAAAATCCTGAGTCTCACCTGCTGGTACAATCTTTTCCAAATCCATTTAATCCAGAAACTAATATCAAGATCCTCCTTCCAGGCAGTGGGAATGTTAATCTAAGCATCTTTGATTTACATGGGAAGAGGAAGCTTGAAGTACAAATTCCCAATCAAGTCAGGGGTTTGCTTGAGTACAGCTGGAATGCTAGAGAAGTAGACGGAAAATATCTTGAAGCTGGGATTTATTTGGTGAAAGTGGAATTCAAGGAGACAGGCTCACCGCGGGTTCTACGTGCTGATTCTAAATTGGTCTACCTCAAGTAGTTTATGGCGTGGCATAGCGATTGACCCAATCAGCGCTAAAAGATCCAAATACACCAAATCCACCATCGACCCCATAAGCTGTACCGATACTCCCCTCGCCGATGAGGAAATTTGAAATATTCTCCACCTCATCATCAGTGGCTATAAAGTAACGATAGTAGTTTTCATCCAAGTATCGTAGCCGAATATCCATAGGAGCGAAAACCTCCTCATTAGGAACGCTTTCCAGACACCATGAATCTATAGTGGATGTCCAGGTTGTATCTCCCGGCTCTGTCAACCCAAACTGACGCATCCCGCAAACATATTTCTCCCAGTCTTGTGATGCGAATCCAGATGTGATGGTTGTGTTAAACTCTCCATCATAGTGCCAATTCAACTCGAAAAGACTGTTGAGTGAGAGCGTATCTTCCAACTGATCGACCTTGATTCTGGGAATTACTGGTGTAATCGTTGAACCAGAAATATTATGACCCCCAGGTGTAGTGACAGAAAGTGAATATTCTGTATTTGGTGTCGGTGAAAAACTGCCATCAGTATTTACATAAACCCCATGATCACTAAAAACGTCATCATACCAGTAATCTTCTCGACCCTCCCCTTCAGTACCAAAATTTGGACTACGGACAAAAGTGTAGTCCTGCGAGCCATCTGAAATGATGACCGTCGCATCCTTAACAACATAGAGAGACTCTCGGATAGGTCTAATGTAAGGAGTCTCATACCAAAAAGTGTCTCTCACAAACATCCCAGTGTCATCATTAAACCACTCCCAGGAATCAAAATAAATGGTATCATAGCCAACGATCTCCTGGTCTGGTCCGGCGGTGTCCAGAGTTTTATGAACAATGACGAAACTTGATAGTGAATCATCCAGACTGATAAGACCAAATATGTTCAGCTTTTCTTTGTTATCCGTGTCAATGGCTTCCCAACCCCAGTTTCCACAGGATATGATTACGATGAGACTAAGCATGCAAAATGCCAATCTAACAAGATATTTAATTTGAACATGCTTCGACGGCTGAGCTTGTCGAAGCCCTCTCTCATCATCACCGGACTTTTCGACTAGCTCAATGTCCAGAGTTTGTGTATGCATGTTATCAGAATTCAAATTTCACCCCAAAGGTTGGAAAAAATGGAAACATGGGGATACCAAATCTTTGCACACCCTTATTCTCATATTCATAAGTCTTATAATTATACTCACCGTGATTGCGGTAGAGATAACTAAATACATTCAGGTGGTTTGTGACATTTAAAATTTGGAAATACCACTCACGATGTCCATTTAAAAAAGGCTTTCGTTTCTTAAAACTTACATCCCAGCGGAAATATCCGGGATAGCGCTGGCCATGCCTTTCACCATAGAGAAAACTTTCGCGATTGTACCAGGAGTCATTCAAATCCCATGAATTATCCGTCCAGGTTTCTGTTCTACCGATAACTGCAGTATAGGGGTTCCCACTGGAATAAGTAATGGCAGTACTGAAATGCAGGGCTTCATTCAGAGACCAATCTGCCACAACATTGAGTGTATGGGTTCTGTCATATTTGGGGAAATACCAATCTTGTCCCTCGTATTTACGCTTGGTTTGGGCATAAGTATATCCAGCCCATCCACGAACTTTCCCAGATAGTTTCTTAACCAGAATCTCCAGCCCCTGGGCATAAGCGTCCGTTTCCCAAAATTCGTTAAATGGATCTATCTTGAGGTGACCTTCAGCATCTACAGCGATGAGATCAGTCGGTTTGAGGGTCAACAGATTGTCAAATGATTTATGATATGCCTCGGTACGAATAAGAATATCTGAATCGCTCAAATATTCTATTCCCAGGATATAATGATCTGACCGGGGGGCAGGACGATCCTCAGGAATACCGAACCAGATATCCAGAAATCTCAAGTTTTCATCAGGTGGGTTAGCCACAGTCAGAAATTGATGATAACGACCCACCGAAGCCTTCAGGGAGACCTTCTCTGAAAGAAAATATTTCAGACCCAGACGTGGTTCAAAGTAAGTCGTATCATGCAGAGAATAGCTGGCAACCCGTAAGCCTGTTTGCAAGGACAGGAGGGGGCTCATTTTCCATTGGTCCTGAATGTACCAGGCTGATTCAACTGGTTTTGATTCCATCCACATAATCGTGTCCCTGAAAGTTTCAGTCACACCGTTATATGTATCCCTGGCTCTAAGAATCATTCCCAACTTGAAATGGACCTCCTTGTGCTGGAAGCCTGTCAGCACATTGTGAGCATCGTTTGCCAACCAGGTTAAATTGGATTCTACACTATTATCGTTGATGCGGTCAAAGAGATCAAAACCAAATGAAGATCTGCTGCTGGAAGTATCAAAATCACTATGCGAATAGCTTTCTTCGGCATAATCAAAATCGACTGCAAATCGAAATCTACTATTTGCGATGAAGGTTCGAGCAATCAATTTAGGTGAGACAATCCAGCGCCAGCTCAGACTGTTGGTGAAATTTCCCCAGCGCCAATCAAACACACTGCTATCACTACCTTCGTAATAATACCCTCCATCGGGAATATAGCCTTCATCCTCCCAATCATCTGAAGAATAATCAGCCTGGTAATCCCATTTGAGGACATCATCCCCATGAAAAGAGCTCCAGGTCAAGCGATGATTGCTGCCCACATCCAGATTGACTTTACCCTGGAAGTCATAAAAATAATATGGGAAAATATTTTCAGGAGAGTCTTCACGATCTGTTGCATCAAGTCTCGGTAAAACAAATTGTTTATAGAGGGTATTTGCAACGACATCAAAATATGTACGTCGCCCTGCCAGCATCCATGATCCCTTCAAAAACTCTGAGTTCCCAGTGGGCAGTGGACCCTCAATTAAGGCTTTGCTGGATATTAGAGAGATATTCGCACTGCCGGTCAATTCTTCTGTATTGCCTTCCCGGTTCACAATATTAAGAATAGACCCAAGACGTCCACCATATTGAGCAGGAAAACCGCCTGCATGGAAGTCTGCTTCCTTGATTGCATCAGTGTTAAAAGTTGAGAAGATTCCACCAAGATGCATGGGGTTATAGACGGTGATGCCATCAAGCATGATTAAATTTTGATCAGGAGTAGAACCTCGCACATAAAGTGCTGATGAAAAATCATTGAGAGATTGGACTCCAGGCAATAGTTGTAGAGCTCGGAATACATCAGCCTCAACAAAAGAGGGGGCAACCTCGATGGCTCGCCGGTCAAGGGTCACCGTGCTGGTGCTGACCAATTCCTTGAATTTTTCCCGCTCAGCACTCACTTCGATTGACTGACCTTCAATTATCGCTTGATCCAAGCGTACATCTAAACGCAGATTGAGATCTGCTGGTAGCTCTATGGTTTGTTCATATCTGGAATATCCAATAATGGACACTACGAGTTGGTGCGCTCCAACGGGAAGATCGCTAACGACAAAATATCCCTCTACATTGGAGGTAGCTCCTCGATTCAACTCCGGCAAAATTACATTAGCATAGGGCAGAGGTTCACCCGTTTCATTTTCGCGAATAAATCCATGAATACTTTGTTGAGCTGAGCTGCTTATTGCAAACAATAAGAGGAGTAGCCATTGAATAAGTGAGCGTGAAATTTTCATCCGACGAATATGAAAAATCCTGAGATCGATTCATAGAGCAAGTTAATGGGTAATGGATTTGTATGAAATAAATGCAGCCGGCTGGTATGGAGTGAAAGACGAATGAATATTGAGTTGCTTTAAGATGTTGCTTGCCAATTATTCAGGTCAGTAACAGATTGAATGAACACTTAACAGGAGAGGGTAGCTTGCGGGGAATTGTAACCATCATTTTAGCAGTTTTCATTAGCTTTACTTTCGGAAAAAGCCAGGGTCCCGGACTCGACGGACCAAGTCCAGGGTCCTATAATTATCGCCACTCTTCTCCACTTGTTGATTTGAAACCTCCAATACCATGGGGGGGTTATCAAGCTATCCAGGCGAATATTAGTTATCCTGACACTGCCCTGGTAATCGGGCTTGACGGAAGTGTCACCATAAAATGCATCATAAATATCGATGGCTATGCTGAAGAGATTCGTCCAATTCTGGGACCCGGATTGCTCTTTTCTGCCGCTATTGAGGCCGCTGAATTAAGTCATTGGATTCCCGGTCGAATCGATGGGCAACCGGTAGCCACGGAAGTCACATTTGATCTGGACTTCCACCTACCTGGTACTCATGAGGGTGATGAAGAAATATCAGGACCGATTAATTTAAAGCATTCAATTTCAGAAGTTTTAATCAGCGGCGCCTTTTACACCATGCTGATCCTTTTCCTACGCTCAGTTTGACCCTCACTAACTTCTGTCTTCTAACTACTGACTTTTGACTTTTGACTTTTGTCTTTTCAAGGTGCATATTATTGCAGTTCAAAAATCGAGGAAACATGTCACCTGTTGCACAACGATTAAGGGAATTTCGGGCAGCCGTTGGTCTTACACAACGCGAAGTGGCTAGCCTGTGTGGGCTAGGGAAACGAACCATTATCTATTGGGAAATGGGTGAGAGGGAAATCAAGTGTACCAAACTTGTCCCCCTATCTGAAGAGTACGACCTCGATTTCAATTGGTTGATTCTTGGTAAAGGCAGCATGTTCAACGAAATGGCAGACCCAGCAGTTGTTGAGCCTAAAGAGCCAGATGAAGAGATTGAAGAAGTTGATGATCAAATAATTGAACCAGTTGAACAGCAATGGGTGGATACCTCCCAACCCTTCCAAAAGGAGCAGGAGGATGTTCTCCCGCTGATCCAACGGCTACGCAAAAAGTAACTATATAGAACTCATTAAATTTTTCCAAGAATTTCCCCTTACTCGAATGTCCGTTATTGATGTGCACCCCTCGGGGTTTACATTGCCTCGATTTTAATAACGGAGCCAGTATGCGACTAAAACGAACAACAACTTGCGGTCAACTCACAGCAGAAAATGTAAACGAGGAAGTCATCCTCAACGGGTGGATTGCCAAAAATAGAGATCATGGTGGTGTGATCTTTCTGGATCTCCGCGATCGCTATGGTAAAACGCAGGTAACTTTTAATCCAGATCTTGATGCCGACATTGCAGCTGAAGCCAAAAGACTGGGAATGGAAGATGTTGTTGCTGTCAGAGGAACCGTTCAACTCAGACCAGATGGAAATGTAAATCCCAACATGCCTACCGGTAGTGTTGAAGTTATTGCAACGGAACTTGAAGTGCTGAATGAGGCACAACCCCTACCGTTTATGGTTTCGGATCGTGAAAGTGGTAATGAGGATCTCCGTCTTGAATATCGCTATCTGGAGTTACGAACTACCGAGTTGCAGAATATCATGGCCCTCAGATCCAAATCTTATCAAAGTGCCCGTAGTAGATTAAATGCTGAGGGTTTTATGGAGTTTGAAACCCCTGTACTTATGAAATCCACCCCCGAGGGAGCCAGAGACTACCTTGTACCGAGTCGAATCCATAAGGGTAAGTTTTATGCACTTCCTCAATCCCCACAAACCTATAAACAATTATTGATGATTTCAGGATTTGATAAATACTTCCAAATCGTAAAATGTTTCAGGGATGAAGACTTGCGGGCTGATCGACAGCCTGAATTCACCCAGATTGATATTGAAATGTCGTTCGTCGATCAGGATGATGTCCTAGGTGTCGCAACCCGGATTGCCCGCGGTATTTTTAAAGATATTCTTGACTATGACCTGCCAGAAATCTTTCCCACCATGAAGTACAAAGATGCTATGGAAACTTATGGCAGTGACAAGCCAGATGTTCGATTTGATATGCCCCTGGTGGAGTTTGCCCATTACGCTGAAAAAACTGAATTTGGTGTTTTTAAAAATAATCTGGAAGCTGGCGGCAGAGTAAAGACTCTGGTCTTGAAAAATGCTGCTGATAAATATTCACGGAAAGCCACCGACGGTCTCACAGAATGGTTGCGTACCTACTATGGTCTCAAGGGTCTGGCATTTGTAAAACTGGATCAGAATAATTTCAATGCAGGTATTAGTAAATTTTTCCCTGAAGCATTACAAACTGAAGTTATTGCTGACCTCAAATTAGAGCACAATGATATTTTATTTTTTGTCTCCGATACTGAAGCCCGGACACTCCAATCCCTGGGTGCTCTCCGTCTTGAGCTGGCGAAACGTGAGGATTTGATTCCTAGCGGTGTTATTAAGCCACTTTTCGTGCTAGATTTCCCACTGTTGGACTGGGATGAGGATAGCAAACGCTATATCGCCATGCACCACCCCTTCACTGCTCCAAATCCAGAAGATGTTGAGTTGATGGATACGGCCCCAGGAGATGTAAGAGCTCAGGCGTATGATTTAGTGATCAATGGCTATGAAGTGGCTGGAGGATCCATCAGGATTCATACCCGCGAAATGCAGAGCCGCATGTTTGAATTAATCGGTATGGATGAAGCAGAAGCTCAAGCCAGATTTGGATTCCTACTCAAAGCCTTCAATTATGGCGCACCACCTCATGGTGGTATCGCCTTTGGATTTGATCGCCTGGTTATGTTGCTGGCTGGTACAGATAATATCCGCGATGTCATTGCCTTTCCCAAGACGACATCAGCATCTTCATTGATGGATGAGGCGCCCTCAAATGTGGATACCCAGCAACTCAAGGAACTTCACATCAAATTGGTTGAGTAATTCAACTAGCCATAGTTCACTCCGGATAGCTCTGTAAAATCATTTGATTAGGTATAACATTTCTGGCAGGTCTGGAATAGATTCGACAATCGATGAAACTTCATACCACAGTATTCAATAATTGATATTGAGGGGATTATTCCATGAGACGCAAATCTACACAACTGATTCTCTTTTTCATAATGTTCGCAGTTCCGTTGATGAGTCAATACTGGCAGCAATGGGTTGAGTATGATATGGACGTGTATTTAGACTCAGATCAAAAAACACTCACTGCTGCTTCTGAATTGCTCTACGTTAATCACTCTCCAGACACCCTCAATCAAATTCTCATGCATCTCTACAACAATGCTTTTAATGAGGGTACCATTGCAGAGCAAGTTTGGGCTGATTATGGTCAGACTTTCGAAGTTGAAAAAGACTGGTCGGGAATCCGTGTTCAAAAAGCAGTCAGTGATTCTCTTGCGTTGGCGTTTGATATCCGTGATGATACCATTTTAGATATCACTCTCAATCAGAATCTTTTTCCAGGTGATACACTCACATTACAACTGGACTGGGTATCCATCATTCATCCCCTTATCGGTAGGGCTGGGTGGAAGGCACAACAATTTGATTTTACCCAATGGTATCCGAAATTTGTCGTATATGACGAAAATGGCTGGCACGATGACCCCTTTGGTGACTGGGGTGAGTTTTATGGCGAATTTGGGAAGTTTACCGTACACCTTGATGTCCCTGCCGGTCAAGTTGTTGCGGCGACAGGTGTCGTCATTGATGGCGACCCAGGTTGGGATGCAGTTACTGTAGATACTTCAAGAATATGGCAGGAATGGGTAAAGGAATTTAGAACAGAGCGGGGTGAGTACCTTACTGATCTGGATAGCTCGGATCGACGTGAAGTTAGCTTTCTGGCTGAAAATGTCCATGATTTTGCCTGGGTGTGCTCCCCGGATTTTGTCTATGAACATGGTCAGTGGAATGGGATTCATGTGCATACATTATTCACCACTCAAGTTGGAGCACACTGGACAAAAGATATGGTTAAATGGGGGGAAAGATCTCTGGAGTGGCTTTCTGGAAAATTCGGTATGTATACCTGGCCACAAATATCCCTGGTAAAGTCATTGGGGACGGGTGGTATGGAATATCCCATGATCGTTCTGGATTACACAGATAGTGAAGGGTTGGCCGTCCATGAAGTCGGTCATAATTGGTTTTATGGAATATTTGGAAATGATGAATTGGATGATCCCTGGCTAGATGAGGGACTCACCACGTTTCAAACACGCTGGTATATGGAACATTACTATCCAGAAAATGGATACGAACTTTCACGCGATTATATAACACAATTTGAGTCGGACCATTTACCGCGTCAAATGTATGAAGAAGCTGAGCTGAAACCGGCAATTCGGTATATGCAATCTGTAGCGAATGAACCCATGGCGACCTCTAGTTTCGATTTTTCATATTATGCATCCTACAGCAGTAACTCTTATGATAAAGGTTCCATTATGCTGGCGATGTTGAAAAATTATCTGGGGGAAGAACGCTTCCTGGTTGGCATGCAGCTCTACTTCTCACGCTGGGCTCTTAAGCATGTGAATGAAGCTAGATTTGTCAAGGCCATGGAAGACGGTTGCGGAGAAGAACTGGATTGGTTCTTTGATCAATGGCTGCGTACTACCCATTTCGTGGACTATAAGTTGGTTGATTGGTCTGTGGAATCACCTGATCAGGGTCATTTCACAACCCGGATAGATGTCGATAATAAGGGCGGTATGTTTGTTCCCATTTCAGCAACGATCTTTAGTAAAACAGGTGAAACTGCTTCGGCCTCTCTAAAGGAGTTTCGATATCGAAACGATGGTGTGATCGAAATTGAGTCAAATTTTCAACCAGAGCGAGTTTATCTAGATGCTGAGAACGTGTTCTTCGACGTGGATCGGCGTGACAATGATAGCCAAAGAAAAAACGCCTGGCGGTATGATTATAAGGGTTGGGATGCTTATCCGGATGATAGAAATCTCTACCTTTGGAAGCCAAATTTTGGTTATAGTGACTTAGCTGGTTTGGGTCTGGGTGTAAATGTAAAGCGCGTCTATCGAAATACTGGAAATTTCATACAATTTGGGCTGGATGAGAATTTTGGATCTGGCAATCCAGATGCATCTGTTTCATTTAATCAAGTTCAGGTGGGATTACCCTTTAAGGCAACATGGTCAGGAACTGCAAAAACCTGGCGTTCAATGGTCTTCGGGTCGTTGGCCTATGAAATGAATTGGGCCAGGCTTTTCTGGAAAAACCCTCTCCACTTTCTGACCCTGAGAATTGAGACAACGGATGCAAAATATGCCGCGGTTGATCCACAGGACCAATCTGGATGGACCCGTCTGGGTATTCAGTATGATCTACAGAATAATTTATTTTCTGGAATGTATGGTTTTAGTATGCGTTACTATGCCTCTCCAGGAAATCTGGGCACTTATGGATCGGGATTTAGCCAATTAGCCCTCATGAGTAGTTGGACAAGGAGCTTGCCCTATTTCAGTATTAACAATCGCTCGAATATTTTGACCAATTCAAGCGCAACCCCAAATCTTGTCAAAAGCCGGGTTGCCTCACAGGATTTACAATCCGTGTATTTGAACCGTGGTGCCAGCAGTCTCCATGCTATGGAAGATATAGATATGATTGGTTCGCGCTATTATTTGAAGGGTGGCGGTCGCATGAGAGCTTATTCTGATTCTCTCGATCAACCCATGAATTATATCTGGTCAAATAACCTGGACCTGACCTTCCGAAGCCTACCCTATATGCCTGATTTGCTGGATTTTGGAATCTTCTTCGATGTGGGACAAAAATCTGATAATGCTCAGGACTGGACCAGAATGGGTGACTTAGGCTTTACCCTCAACTATAAGCCAGATTGGGATCGTAATAGTTGGATTTCGACATTGATTCGTCCTTTTCAGCTTAAGCTTGAACTGAGTATATTGCGCTATGAAAATTCTGAGTGGGTCAATAATCTGGCCTCAAACCCCTGGGTATTTAGCATCTCTTATTAGCAGCCGACGGAGTATTGAATGATTAATAAAATCACATGCACTCTCATCCTACTATCCGCATTCAATACCGGGATGGCTCAAGATACCTATGATAAAATCAGAATTTGGTCTGACAGCCCAAATGAAATCATTTCTGATTTGCTTGAACTGGGGATTGACCCTGAAGGGCTGGATATTCGACCCGGAGTCTATGTGGATGCTATTGTAAATCAGAATGAAAAACAAGAGATTCAAAACCGGGGCATCATTTCTGAGGACTTAATTCATGATCTCAGTTCTCACTATGCATCCCGATTGAGTCAAGGAGCAGCTAGAGAGTTGGGCTACGGGAGTATGGGTGGCTATTTAACCTTTGATGAAATCGTCTCCAGTATGGATTCTCTTCATGCCAGCTACCCAGAGATTGTCTCAGCCAAACAAAGCCTCGGATTGAGTTACGAAGGGCGCAATATCTGGGCTTTCAAAATTTCAGACAATCCGAATATTGTGGATGGGGACCCCGAAGTCCTTTATAATTCGCTCACCCATGCTCGTGAGCCTGCAGCCATGATGACTTTGATGCATTTTGCCTGGTCCCTGGCAGAAAATTACAATCTGGATGCTACTATGACCTATCTGGTTGATGAAAGAGCAATGTGGTTTATACCTGTCATTAATCCAGATGGTTATGTTTACAACCAATTGATTAATCCAGGTGGTGGAGGTATGCACCGCAAAAATCGAAGGCCGGGCTGTAGCAGTTTACCTGGTGTAGATTTAAATAGAAATTGGGGCTTTCAATGGGGTTATAATGATGTGGGCTCCAATCCTGATTCCTGCGGAACTACCTATCGTGGTAGTCAGGCATTCTCTGAGCCTGAAACTCAGGTGGTGAGGGATTTTGTCCTTGAGCATGATTTTCAAACTGTATTTAACTATCATAGTTATGGAAACTTACTCATAAAGCCTTTTGGATATGATGAATCTGTAGAATTACCACTACCCGATGGTGATATCTACAATCAAATGGGTCAGGATCTTACAGAAGATAACGACTATCTCTTTGGAACTGGAACTGAAACTGTTGGCTATATAGTGAACGGTGACGCCGTGGATTACATGTATGGTGAATTGGGAATAATTAATTTCACACCAGAAGTCGGTGCTGGCATGGATGGAGGCTTTTGGCCACCAACGGAATTAATATTTGATTTGGCTGAAGATAATATCACAATGAATATTCATCTTGCCGGCTGCGCTGGCAAGTGGATTGAAGTGGATAACTTTGAACTGATTGCAGATAGTAATTTGGAGTCAGGTGATGTGGTGACATGTGAACTCAGCGTAATGAACAAAGGTTTGGGCGCTGACAATTCACCAGCCATGCTGTATCTAAACTCACCTGACAGTAGCATAATCCCATCTCAAAGTTCGATTGATGTTTCAGGCCTTGCTTCTCAAGCCTTACAAGACTATGGATCAGAAGGGTTGAGTTTTGAAATTATTGCTCCACATGGCGAATTGGCACAGCTCACCCTCTCAGTTGAGATGTCTGGGTACGAGACCCAGGTACAAACCTTCTCCTGGATTGTTGGAGTTCCCGACACCATCTTTTTTGATGATTTTGAATCAGGCGCAGCATTGTGGACATCTGAGACCTGGGGAATCGAAACTGGGGCAGATGGAGTGCAGCAGTACATGACAGACTCACCTGCTGGCAATTACCCAGCATTTTCAAATTCTAGCGTGATCCTGACCGAATCTCTTAATCTACTCGGATATACCAATCCAGTTCTGCGCTTTGATGCCAGTTGGGATATTGAATTCAATTATGATTTTTGTCAGGTGCTGGCTTCAATTGATGGTGGCATGAGCTGGACGCCCCTGAGTGGTCAGTATACAGAATCAGGAAATGGAAGTATGGTTCAGCCTCTGGGAGAGCCTGGCTACCATGGAACACAGAGCTGGATAAATGAACAGATCGCATTAACCCAATTCGCAGGTACTTCCGATCTCCTGGTAAGTTTTCAGTTGAAAAGCGATACCTTTTTTCAAGATGATGGATTTAAACTTGACAATTTTTCAGTACTGGGGTGGGGTCCTAGATTTCTCCCTGGCGATGTTACCAGGGACGGTTTGTTAAACATATCTGATGCTGTTTTTCTACTTGAATCAATCATCACAAATGTAGATCTGGATGCTGAGTTAGCTGAATTAGCCGATCTTAATCAGGATTCGTCAGTAAATATTCAGGACCTGGTGCTCCTTATTGAAATGATTCTAACAGAATCTTCAAGTTAGGATTTCACAGTAGATTCAACTATCAATCGAAACATTTATTTAACAAATATTTATAATCTCATTATAGGGAATCCATGTTAATTCGGTTGCTTGCAAATACCCTGCTACTCATTTTTATTACTCAGCTTGCCCTAGCGACTGAACGTTATGACCAGGTCAGAATCTGGAGTGAGAATACTTCAGCCATTATTCCTGAAATACTAGCATTTGGTATCGACCCGGAAGGGCTGGATATTCGCCAGAATGTATATGTAGATGTGATCGTGAACCAAAGAGAGCATCAACTTCTACTGAGGAGTGGGATAGCGCTGGAAACGCTCATCTCGGATATGAGTGCTTTTTATGAATCCAGACTAAATCAAAATTTCAATCGCGAATTTGGGTATGGGAGCATGGGTGGGTATTACACCTATTCTGAAATTATTGAAAACATGGATTTGATGCATACCCAATACCCCGGGCTAGTTTCTATAAAGGATAGTATTGGAACCAGTCTTGAAGGACGAACCATATGGGCCTTCAAAATTTCTGATAATCCTGAAATCGATGAAGATGAAGCTGAAGTATTCCTCAATTCACTTACGCATGCCCGTGAACCAGCAGCTATGATGACCCTGATGTATTTCGCCTGGCAGCTGGTTGAAAACTATAACACCGATCAAATCTTGAGTTATTTGGTGAATGAGCGGGAAATTTGGTTTGTGCCAGTAGTTAACCCGGATGGTTATGTTTTCAATGAATCTACAAATCCCAATGGTGGAGGAATGCATCGCAAAAATCGTCGTCCTGGTTGCACCAATTCACCCGGTGTAGACCTGAATAGAAACTGGGGTTATCAATGGGGATATGATAATATCGGATCCAGCGGAGATAACTGCTCAAACACTTATCGTGGGACAAGTCCCTTTTCAGAGCCGGAAACCCAGGCAATTAGGGATTTTGTTTTGGGATATGAATTCCAAACGGTTTTTAATTATCATAGCTATGGTAATCTTCTATTGAGACCATTTAGCTATGATCCCAATCTTGAAATACCTGCTCCGGATGCTGACATTTACATGGAATTGGGCCAGGATTTGATCGCCGATAATTCATATCACTTCGGCACTGGCTGGGAAACTCTCAATTACTTGATGAATGGGGATGTGATTGACTATATGTATGGAGAGTTAGGCATAATAAACTTTATTCCCGAAGTGGGTACTAGTGCTCAGGGAGGTTTCTGGCCTCCGACGGAAATGATTTATCCAATTGCTGAAGATAATCTCAGCATGAATATCCATCTAGCAGGTGTAGCAGGGAGTTGGGTCCGGCTTGAAAATTTTGAATTGCTGCTCACTGGACCCCTGGAAAATGGAGAGATAGTATCCTGCGAATTATTAGTTAAGAACAAGGGGCTTACGACAGAAAATAGTATGGTAACCCTTAATCTAATGTCTCCAGACAATAGTCTTCTCCCCTCAAGCGGAAGTTATGATCTTTCCAACCTGAATCCTCAGGAGAGTATTGATCTGGGTATGGAAGGTCTTGTTTTCGAAGTTCAGGCAGGAGCTGGGACTACGGCTGAGCTCATAATCAGTATCGATATCGATGGCCAATATTCCGTGGCTGATACTTTTTCCTGGAGTTTAGGTGGACCGGATACGCTATTTAGCGATGACCTGGAAGAAGGCTTCGGGAATTGGTTCACTACAGATGATTGGGATGTAAACGGGGATGCCTATGAAAGTGATCTGGCGATGACAGACTCCCCATTTGGTGATTATCCGCCTTTATCCACTATGGAAGTAACCCTTATTAACCCTGTTGACCAAAGGGGTTATGGTAATTTAATCCTCAGCTTTAACGCCAAATGGGATATTGAGTTGGATTATGATTTTTGTCAGGTCGTTGCGTCAGCCGATGAAGGAGCCACCTGGACAGCGCTGGCTGGTAATTATACAGTCATTGGTAACGGGGCTACTGTTCAACCACTAGGTGAGCCCGGCTACAGTGGATTGCAAAATTGGGTGTATGACGAATTGGATCTGACTCCATTCGCTGGCGCTCCATCGCTCATTCTGGGCTTCCGGATATTGAGCGACACCTACTATGAGGGTGATGGATTCACCGTGGACAATCTGCTTATTCAAGGGTGGGGGATTGGTTTCCACCTGGGTGATCTCAGTCGGGATGGCCAAATTGATATTTCCGATGCAATTCTATTAGCGGATTGGATCATCGAGGGTAATAATCTGGAGGGGGAGGCTCAAGAATTATCTGATCTGAATCTGGATTCGTCTGTCGATGTTGTCGATCTGGTGTTGTTGATTGAGGCCGTCATCACACTTTAAGATTCATCTAGTAGAGATAATCCAGCTTGCCTTCAATCGGCAACGATGTGATTTCGGAGTGCGGATTGCTGTCCATATAAGTTTCTTGATTATTTGTTAAGTTGTCTGAACCGGGCTAAATATTTTCTAATATATGCTTCAAACACATGTTGTAATAGCGAAGCCTTAGGCTTTATATTTGGCCGATTTTCAGGAGGGGGGGTTAACTCGAATGGGGAAGGTTCTGCAGCTTTGCGAATTTTTGTTTTCATTTATATAACCACTCTTTTATTCACTTGCACAGCGACAGACGTTCCAGGCACTCCAGACAGACACAAACCGGTAAAACTCAACCTTGAATATGCAGATAGCCTCTGGTCATTAAGAGCTGATACAGCAAATGCGCAGGCAGCTCTGGCGGTCTTTCAGCAACTTGCAGAATCTGATTCAACATCCATCGAACTCTGGGCTAAACTTTCCAGAGCCTACTATTATTGTGGTCAGTATTTGACTCATGTTCCCCAGACTCAGGATAGTCTATTTATGCGAGGTTATGAAGCCAGCCAGACTGTTCTCAAACAAAACAGCAACTATCGAAACCTGCTATTTTCAACTGGAGATGAAGGTATGGCAGTCCGTGGTCTTGATGACAATTCGATCGAAGCATTGTATTGGGGCATGGCTAATTATGGGCAGTGGCTGACAACTAAAAGCAGTCTGGTCCGTAAAGGACAGCGTGAGCTTATCTGGGCTACACTGGAACATATTAATGACTTGGATTCAACATTTTATTTTGGTGCATATTACCGTTTTAAGGGTGCCTTGCTGGGAAGCGATCCAGAAACTCAAGTTGACACGTCTCGCATTAAAAAAGCCTTTGAGGAATCAATCCGCATCGCACCAGACTATTTTGGAAATTATACATTGATGGCTCAATACTACTGCCCTCTTGCCAAAGATAAAAACCTCTTTTACCAACTCTTGACAAAGGTGGTGACAGCGACACAAAATCCAGACCTGCCATATTATCCAGAAAATATCCATGAAAAGGCTCTGGCTGAAAGGCTGATGATCAAAGCAGAAAAGGAAAATTGGTTTAATCTATGAAATCATTCCGTGGGGAAAGACAAAAAAAAACAGCCTCAGTTCAAGTCATTTTGACTGTCCTGGTGCTTTTAACATCCATTTTGCTGGTAAAATATTTACCGACTGACATGAAGGGCAAAGATTCCCAATTACAGAAAACCACATGGGAATCTTCTGTAGTAAAAATACCCTAACTACCGTTTAATAAGATTTAAAACTGAAATGGAGGCTGTTCCATCTTGGAGAAAGCTTCCCGTAGTTTTTCTTCGTCCAAACTGAAGACCTTGTCTTCTTCTAAGTTTTGGGCGATTCCGATATAATCATTGGATTTAAAATACTGCCTTAGCTGGCTCTGGATGGGAATAATTTGTCGACGTGGTTCCCAGATTTGTGGCTGTCCCGTCTCAATATTAATGATACTTTCAGTGGCACTTGCCCAGGCGATTACCCCTAGTCGGTATTTCTTCCAGAGATCCTGACCTATTTGTTGTACCAGCGCCTGGACATGGGGGCTTAAAAATACGAAGCGCCTGCTAAAGATGAGGCCGGTATGGAAGTGCTCGGGAACGTTAATGATCCCATCAACCTGAAGATGTCGCCCCATGAGTGTAAACAAGGCCATCAGTTGATCTCCCAATCCGAGTCCTGGATAGAGTTGACCAGGGAGGGCAGGTCTTCGGTGAGTAAAAACAGCGGTGGGGTTCTGCAACTGGAGCCACTCAATCATTAATACTTTTAACTGGTGGGTATATTCAATATCTGCGTCAATATCTTTGGGTACCAGGTGCTGGTATCTCGCCACAAAATCCATGACGATGTGATCCCTGTCCCGATGGCGTCCATTGTAGATAGTCAATCGATGGCGGTATGGGTCTCTGGTATCCACCCCAACTGCGAGGTGCCTGATACCAAGGTGACGAGCCTGCCGATCCAGACCAAAGCGTTCCATGACGAATTTGATGCCATCTTCAGAATATTTCCCCAGGAAGAGTGAGCTTGAGTTCGTGTTGGATCTATCTGTAAAAAAATCATCCCAACTCAAGTCTTCCTGAGAGAAGTTGCTGGTGAGATCCAGGGGTGATATACTTCGGGCTAATTTCTTATATTTTCGGTCAAATCGATTCATCGTGACCTAATATAGTTAAAAGCTAGCGTTGAACCCCAGATTTAGATTTGAAAAATCCTCAAGTTGTTTGAACTTATTATCCAGCTCATCACCCCCTATAAAGTATGCAAGGGAGGCATCCAGGCTCAATCCTTCCCAGAGTGTATAACTTGAATTGAGGTTGGCCATATAGCCTGTCTCAGCCAGATTAATCATAATCATCCCGCCCAGTTCAAGGTCATTATCCATGATGGTAACCATGGAGGAAAGCATCACGACCTGATCTGAAATCATTGCAAATGGTGTCCCCATGCCTGCAGAAAATGGCGGTATACCAAAACTACTAAATTGCGCCCGCATTGGATCTAGCATGTGATTACTGGTATCCTGCAGCATGGCTTCAAGTGTCAGAAAAGTTGCATCCTTTTCTAAAGCTATATCCTCGGAGAGGGTGTTATTATTGATGTATTGGGCCATTAGCTGAACCGTGTTGGCAAATGAATATTCAACCTGAAGAACCGTTTGTAAATAATCAGCATCATAGGTGAATTTCGACATGGTATAATCAATATCCGGAGTCTGGGTACGAAAATATCCGAACTCACCTCGCAGGGTCCAATTCCCAGGGAAGAGGACTGCATCCAAACCGATGACATCGGTTTCCCTATAGGTAAGATGATTGGTAAAAGGAAGAGCACCACTCATTAATGCGGCAAGATCGATTTCTAAGCCCGCCGGGGAGAATGAACGATCATTCCCCTTGAAGTATGAAGCCGAAATATCCCCGATTCCAAGGGCATATTGAAATCTGGCACCGAACTCCAGTTCGTTCTCAGGCATGAAATACTGAGCATCCTCTGGCACAGGCAGGTTAATGGGAAAATCAGGCTCATTAAGCGGGAAGCGGTTTGCTTCAAATCCTGGCAGAACAACGAGTTCAAGCTGGGCATCTCCGAAATATGTTTTCCCAGCCAGACTCAGGGAACCCAGTTTCCGATCTGTGCCTGTGAGAAACATATAATAGTAGTCATATGGGCTCAGATTATCAGTAGGATTGTTGGCATCAGCAGCACCCCAGGCATGGATCATTTTGCCCAGCTTTACTTCACCAAAAGCAGGATACCACATCAGATAGGCTTCTCTCAACTGAAGCATATCTTCGTTAATTTCAGGATTATTCCAACGGGTCTCCAGTGCAGTGCTGGTCTTTAACTCAAAATCTCCATACGCGTAATCGACTGAGATATTTCCAAGACGGAAGGGGAGATCGATGAGGGAGGCATCACTTATTCTTAACATACCAGATGGTGTCAAATTACCTGAGATATTGAATTGAGCAAAGCTGGCTAGAGGTGCTAGCACCAGGATAAGAATGACAGGAATTAGTTTCTTCATTGCTTAAACCTATTTAGGCATCCGTTTTAAATTCTTTTCTTGAAAGAGATCTTCTTTGACACCAGTATCCACTTCTTGATCACTGAAGATGAGACGTGTATTGGTGTTTTTTTGAACATTCTCTACAAAGATTTCAACGGGTAGGTCATAGCCTTTGTCCTTACGAAATTTCATCACGCGTCGCTTTAATAGCTTGTCTCTTGTGTCAAAGGCCTCATCCAGGATGGATACTAAATCAGCTTTACTCACATAAGTAACGAATCTTTTATATGTGCGCGTAACCCCCGCTTTTGGAGTACTCTCCAGAATATGGCAATCAACTCCATCAATAACTTTTTCGCCTAAGATTTCATAAGTGTACTCATCCAGCTCGCGTGAGGTCATATCTTCGTAACTCAGATCAGAACCCATAAATGAATCAGCCTTTTTCTTTGAGCTGATGCGACGTACCTTTTTGAATGCAGGTAGCCATAGTCGCATTTCATCATCTTTTTTTGCATGCTCAATCTTTAAGAATGCAACACCCTTGTCATCGGCTGGAGCAAGAAACCAGATGATTTGTTTCCGATTGTCATCAGCAGTAATAGAGCGGATAGTTGATTCTCTGGTCTTGCCCTGTTTATTAGTCAGGACCATAGTCATGTTAGATTTCATATCTGCTGGTGCGGTCTTGTCTTCCATGGCCTTGGCCAATTCATAACCAGTTTCAGCGACTAAAATCATCGGAAGCATCAGGAGCATTGCTGTAAACAAGTGTTGAGTAATGGTCTTCATTTCAAAATCCTTCTGTTTAAAAAAATATTATTCTGGAACGTTAATGCCTTCAATGCGGGCCAGACGTTTTTTATTAATCTCTAGCAATATCGCTAACAAAGTCAGCGTAGCGGTGGAGGTGGAAACCATGGCAAAAACCATCAGCCCGCCCATGTGAATCATTGGAATGAACACCGAAAACAATAGAGCACCAAATGCCATGTTTGAGGCCGCATCCAGGATAACAGGAAACCCCACATCCTGCATGGTTTCTCGACTCAGCTTTCCGTCTAAACCATGATTGTGTAGATGAGTCCGAAATTGACTGATATAATGGATGGCAAAATCTACTCCTACACCAATAATAATGGCTGAGAGCAGTGCGGTAACGTGATTAAGATCTACGCCAAATATTCCCATGAGCCCGAAATTCAAAATTACAGCTGAGCTCAGGGGGATCACCGCCAGTAAACCCCATAACCAGTGTTTGAAGGAGTAGGCAGCGATGAGGGCTATGATGAGGATTGAGGCGAAAATGCTGATGAAAGAGCTACGTATAATCAAAGCCACAAGATCTCTAAACACAATGAGCAGACCCGTGATGGTAATGTTCAGATCACTGTATTCATCCTGCTGGAGAAAAACTTCAATTTCATCAACAAGTTCAACGATTTCTGATGTGGAAATTGACCGCATCATCGAAGTCGCTAAACCCTTCTTATATTCATAATCAACCATTGAACTAAAATCATCTGGATCTCCAGACATGGAATACATAGTGAACAAATTGTTCACTTTATCTCGAGAATCAGGGATGGTTTCAAAAGCCGGATCATCATCATTTACCATGCGATGCATTTGTTTGATGATATCGGCAATTGAAATGGATAGAGTTACGGATTCATGTTCCTCCATGAATTCCTGGATACTCTCTATCCGGGTTAATACCTCAGGGGAGCGGAGATCCGCATTGATCAACAATTGAAGATCCATGGTTCCTGTCATCTCACTATCCATGAACTCAAGGCTCTCTCGAATGGGATTATCGGGTTTGAAGAAAGCTTTCATATTCACTTCAATATTTAGTTTGAAGATCCCGGCAATACCGACAATAATTACCACTGCCGCGCCAATTAGGACTGTTTTTGGTCGCTTGATGACCTGCTCACCAAATGCGATGACAAATCTTTCAAAATGACTGGCATGAGAAACAGCTGATGCGTCAGGATTCCATTTCTTCAAAACGAGGATAGAAGGCAGAAAGACAGTTGATAAGATCCAGGCCCACAGGATTCCTGATGAGATTGAAAAGCCATATCCAATGAGGGGCTCCAGTGGAGCGAAAACCATACATAAAAATGCAGCAACGGTCGTAATTGCAGTTAGGAAAATGGGTAAAATAAGGGAATTAAGACTCGCCTCAACTGCAGCCCTCGGGTCCTTGTTGGTTCGCATTTTCCTGAAAAATTTAGTAATGACATGCACACCATAAGAATTGGCAATGGTTAGCAGAATGATGGGCATGGATGTGTTCAGGACGCCAAACATAAATTTGTCTGATTTCGTCAGGTAGAGCATCCATCCATTAAAACCAAACATAAAGATCAGGGAGAGGATAATAGTTGCCAGAATCGTACCTACTGCAGGAACGTTTCTCAAGCTGAAAAGCAGTATGAGCAGCATACCGATTAATCCAGCTCGCATGAGTCCCATCACATCATTTCGGATCATCACCGGTAAAGCACCAGTAAGATAGGCCTGGCCCCCCCAATGTACATCGTAGTCGGACAGATGTGCGGCCACTACTCTTTCCAAATCGCTAACCAAGACATCATTTTTTGCGTCTACAACGGGGCGGATAATAATATTAAAGTAATCACCACGTTCTCCCAGATTTCTGGTTCTAATTTTGGAATTATCATCCAGGTAGTTACGTAGAACTTCAATCTCCTCTGCATCGAGATCGCGATATTCCTGTAAAGCTGAAATTTCCAGAAATCCTTCAATACTCTCCATCTTGTCGGAGGTGGAGATACACATGATCTCATCAACCTGGTCAATTTCTTCCAGCTCATGGGACAAATCCCAAAGGGTTGCCAGGCTCTTGGCATTCAGGGCATCAACGCCGCGCTTGCCAAAGCCCAGGAACATGAGGTCAGTGTTGCCAAACTCATCCTTCAGTTCATTCATTGTTACCATGGATTGAATATCCTGGGGCAGCATTTTCATAAAGTCATCTTCAACAACAAAATGTTGGATCCCTGATCCCATGATTATGGTAATGAGCATGGTGACAATAATACTGCGTTTCGGGTGATCCACTGACTGATTGATAAACCACTGTTTCATATTTTTTCCTCTATGTGTTTTAGACCTTTTTCAGTGACAATTCCCCTTAAGAAAATATCTCTAAACAGTTTGATAATATCTTTGGGTACTAGCTGGTTCTGGAGAAAAAATTCAGGTTGAAAAACCTGATTAATAATGTTCATGAAGAGGGTGGCTACCTTCTCCAAATCAAGGTTTGATCGAATTAACCCCTGAGATTCCCCTTCTTTCAAAATAGCAAAAAAATCATCTCGACGAGCCATACGAAAGGCTTCCAGCTCTTCCCAAATTGCAGGGAATCGAGCTTTGAGCTCGCTCAATCTTGAGATAGGTACACGGCTAATGCTGGTGGCAACCTTATCCATAACACGAATGAACTTATCCAGAGGGTTGACGTTTTGAGCTAGAACCCGTATAAAATGTCCATGGAGAATACCAGTCATGTGTTGTAGGATACTTTGCAGGAGAATCTCTTTAGTGGGAAAAAATTTATAGATGGTTTTTTTACTCATTGCTAGGTCTTTGGCTAATGACTCAACGGTGAAACCTTTGACACCATTTTGAGAAAATAGATCCAGGCCATGTTCAAGAATTGGACCTTCTGGAGTTGTGTTATCTAGATTCGATGGAAACGTTTTCTGTGTCATGCGTTTCCAATGTAGCTAATGATGGCATATTTACAAGGGAAAATTCTGAAGACATGATCCCACGAATCGTCATCCCGAGCGGAGTCGAGGGATAGTGATCTTTCTGACAAATGGGGCTGTACCCCTCGACTCCGCTCGGGGTGACGTAAAATCATTCTCTATGCAAGTAGGATATAAAAAGCTTATGTATCAAATATGAATTTTGGGCGGCTAAGAATCAGCACCAGCGGCAGAAGCGTCAAGGCTGCAATCAAACACATGAAAATCGACACCGAGATAAGCCAACCAAAGAAATAGATGGGGATAAAAGTTGACAGCATGCACACTGCAAAACCCATCATCACAGAGAATCCATTTATGATGATACCTTGACCTGTAGTGCTTAATGTTTTAATAATGGCTTCCTCATCACTCAGCCCCTTGCGAATTTCTGTTCTGAAACGGAACAGGAAATGAATGGTATAGTCGATCCCAATACCAATCATAATCGAACTGAGCATTGAAGTAGCAGTATTCAAATATATTCCGAGATATCCCATCAAACCGAATACGCCAGCGATGGCAAATGCCAAAGGCATGGCACTGATCAAGGCTGCAGACAGGGATCTGAATACCAGTCCTGTAACCAAGGCAGCGAATATCACGGATAACACCAGACTACGTATCTGCCCCTTTACCATCATAGGCATCAAATTGCCCAGAAGAACAGCATAGCCTTCACTCTTCGGTTGATTATCCACGTGAATATTTTCGTCTAGGAAGTGATTTAGCTCTTCTTGAAGCTCAACCATGTAATAAACATCCATCGTGTTAAGTCGTACCACGATTTGGGCAGTCTGATAATCAAAATCCACGTACGAATCGAGGTAACCATCGCTGGACTCCCAGGAGTATAACAGCAAGTATTGGGACACGAGCTGTCGAGAATCTGGAATTTTATAGTAGGCTGGGTCGCCCCCATTCATGGATTGGTTCATGAGTTTAACGAAATCTGTAATCGCCAGGGTGTATCCAACGCCCTCATGACCCTCTAGAAAATTCTGGATTTGATCCACTTGATTAAGGACATCGGGTGACTTGATATCCCCCTCAACTACTACCGACATGGTTGTACTGCCACCAAAATGCTCTTCGATTATACTGTTAACCACACGAACATCGGATTCAAGCCCATAATAATTCAAGGGGTTACTGTCCAGCTCAACACGGGGGATTCCCACCATTGCAAAGATGGTTATAAAAGCAAATACTATAAAAACAAGATTGCGGTGATGGAAAACGATTCGGCCAATTCGGACTAAAATTCTTGAGAGCAATCGATTCGCAGTGTTCTTGTCCTGCCTATCCAAACTTGGTTTTTTTGTGAGAACCAGAACGGCCGGAATGAATGTAATTGACAACCCAAATGCCAACACCACACCAAAGGCTGTAAGTATACCCACCTCTCTTGACGCTGGTAAAATGTGGGAAAGCAGTGATAAAAACCCAATTACCGTGGTAATACCTGCCAGAAATAAAGGTCTCATCATGTGCTCAATCACACTGGTAACCACTTCCTTGCTATCTGCCTCAGCTGGTAGCTCAGCACAGTCTTCGAAATAGCGGGTTATGATATGGATACCATATGCACTGGCAACTGCGATCAGCATAATGGGCATAATACTGGAAATCACTGACAACATCATCCCAAACCAGGCCATGAGTCCCAGAGTCCCCATAATTGACAGGAGAACCACAAGAAGGGGGAGGGCTACTCCACGGCGTGATCGGAAACTGATATAAAGCAAGAGAGCTATGAGCACCATGCCAGCGGGTATGAATGTGCTCGTGTCATGACCAATGTCCTCCGATATCTGAGCCCTGATGACCGGCATGCCGCCTAATCTTAAATCATGGTTTTTATTTTGATAGGAGCGCAGAAGCGCTTGTAATGTGTCAACTGTGGTAACTTCATCAGCATCAGGATCCGAGTAAATGATGATGGCCGTATATTCACGATCTTCAGAAACCAATAGTCGACCCAGCATGGGGTCCGCAATAGCCCTATTCGCCAATGAGTCACTTCCAGCACGGGTGCCTGGAATTTCCTGGATGAATTTATCAACTGTCATAGATTCATCATCACTTGTTATAGATTCATAGTTGGTCAGACTGATGATGTGATCAATTTGGGGAAGAGCTTCCAGATCATATGTTAGATTATTGATCATCTCCAGACCTTCACCGCCGAATACATCATCAGCATGGTAACTGATTAGTATGACATCTAATCCGCCGAATTCTTCCTCAAGTTCTTCCATACGTATGACATCGGGATCGTTTGCAGGAATCAGAGCCTGAAGATCTGGGTTGATATTGATCCTGTAGATGGGTAGTGATAAAAGAGTTATTACCAGAAGATTAATGAATATGATGGTCTTGGGATATTGAGTGATGAGAGTGGTGAATTTTTTCATGGCGGGCAATGTATTGCTTTGCGAAGTCCGATGAAAGGGAAAGGAACAATTCAGCTTTTCTGAAGAAAAAAAATTAAGCGTTTAAAAAATACTATGCACACCTTTTGTAGAGGATATATTAAGCGTAACTAAGAAGTGAGACACGCTAATGAATGAAAAGCTACTTCCTGCCCTTAAATCATTCGGATTTACATCCAACGAAGCTAAAACTTATCTCAGCCTTTTACAGAATAATCCAGCGACTGGTTATGAAATTAGTGGCAAATCCGGAATCCCAAGGTCAGCAATTTATGAAATCCTGAAACGCCTGGAAAGTACAGGTATGGTGAGTTGTGTTGATTCAAACCCAACCCGTTACATCCCATTACCTCCAGATCATCTTTTTGACGTCTTAGAGAATAATTTTACAACCAATCTGGATACACTCAAAGATTCATTGAAAAACGTTAATACTGACCTTGAGGTTGGTGACCTATGGAATATTCGCGGTTATGACAGTATGATCGATCGTGCAAGACATATGATTAAGAATGCTGAAAAATCGGTTTACCTATCCATCTGGCTGGCCGAGTATAACAAATTGCATGCTGATTTGGTTGCTGCTGAAAAACGTGGAGTGGATATTGTCATTTTCTCCTTTTCTGAAATCCCAGTGGATGTTGGAACCGTATTCGCCTACAATCTGGATAGTCGTCGTCTGAAAGATGTCTGGAGCAGCAAAATACTCCTGGTCGTCGATCATGATTCTGCCCTTTTGGGAGGTGTTGAAATGTTACCTACGAATAAGGTCGCCTGGACACGAAATTCAGCTATTGTGTCAATTGCTCTGAATTATATCATTTTGGATCTCACTCTATTCGGGCAGCGTTATATGCTCGATATGAATCCGGTGATTACAGGTATGCTGCACGGAGAAATTTCCAATCTGGACGATCTGCTTAGTGAAGATCACAAAGCAATTATACACCTGAAGAAGAATTGATTATTGAAAATATATATAACCTTTAACAATCGCGCCCTCTTGAACAGGGATCGAAACGGAGGCACGTTCTATGAGTAAGATTAGAGTCGGGCTGATGGGATTTGGCGAGATCGGTAGAGATGTCTATCGTTTGAGCCTAAACCAGCCTGAAATGGAAGTTGTAGCAATTAGTGATATCGGACGCTCCGATATCCTCCACTATTTGCTAAAAAATGATGGAAGAGATCCAGTGGATGCCCAACTTGAGGGAAATTATCTCTTAGTTGGCGATCAGAAAGCCCGTCTCATCCATGGTGTGGCACCAAAAGATGTTCCATGGGACGCCTTTGATGTTGATATCGTGATTGACTCAACCCATAAATACCGAACACGTAAAAGCATGCAGGCCCACCTGGATTCAGGAGCTAAGCGAGTTATTCTAGGTTCACTTCCCCAGGATGATATTGATCGTGTTGTGGTTATGGGTGTTAATGATGATAAAATAAAAGCAAGTGACAAGCTCGTTTCAGCCGCATCTGCTACCACAAACGCCCTGGCTTTGATGCTGGATATCCTGGATAAAGCATTTGGTATTGAATCTGCCATGATGACCACCATCCATGCCTATACCAGTGATCAACCATTGCGTGATACTGCTGCTGCAGATTTCAGACGTAGTCGCTCCGCCGCCGAAAACATCATTCCTAATGTCAATATTAGCCCCTATTGGATGGAACATATTTTACCCCGCTTTAAGGGTAAAATCGAAGGATCAGCACTGAATGTTCCTGTACCCATGGGATCACTGCTTGATTTAACATGTGTCCTTACCAAGGGTGACACCACCGCTGAAGAAGTAAATGTTGCCATGCGTAAAGCTGCTGAAACTCTGAGTGGCTACGTCGAAATTACTGAAGATCCCATCGTATCCAGTGACGTCATAGGCAATGCTCATAGTTTGCTTTTTGACACCAAAGGTACCATGAAATCAAGTAAACGCATGGTGAAGACTCTGAGTTGGTATGATAATAGTCTTGGCCAGGCCGGACGTCTAGTTGATCTAGCTCTAGCTTATGGTAAGCTTGGGGTAGAAGGAGGTGCTGCATGAGAGTAGCAATCAATGGATTCGGTCGTATCGGTCGCTCCGTATTTCGTATTTTAGATAAACGTGAAGATATAAATGTAGTTGCAATCAATGATCTCTTCGATCGTGAAGCATTGGCATATCTGCTCAAGTATGATACTGTCATGGGTGGTTTTGGAGATGCTTCTGTTCACTTTAAAGAGGATGTCCTGCATACTGCAAATGACACCGTTAAAATGCTCTGCGAACGCAATCCTGCAGATTTGCCCTGGAAAGACTTAGATATTGATGTTGTTATAGAAGCTACCGGTGTCTTCAGAACAAAAGAATCTCTGACTCAGCATTTAACTGCTGGTGCAAAACGTGTCATCCTCACCGTTCCTTCAAAAGATGATGTGGATTATACCGTGGTTCTGGGTGTTAATGAAGATGGCCTGAAACCAGAGCACAAAATTGTATCCAATGCTAGTTGTACAACCAACTGTTTAGCTCCGATGGCTAAAGTCCTCAATGATGCTTTTGGTATCGTTGAAGGTGTGATGACAACTACCCATGCATACACCAATGATCAGCGTCTTGCTGATGTACCTCACTCAGATTGGCGTCGTAGTCGTGCTGCTGCTGAGAACATCATTCCCACCACTACTGGCGCGGCCAGAGCAGTTGGAAAAGTACTTCCTGAACTCAAAGGTAAGCTGGATGGTATCGCAGCTCGCGTTCCAGTTGCTGATGGATCTGTAGTAGATCTGATCGTAGAGGTGAACCGCAATGTAACCGTTGAAGATATCAACGCAGCCGTTCTTGCAGCGACCAAGACAGATCGCCTCAAGGATGTGCTTGAGTACAGCGAGAACCATCTGGTTTCTTCTGATATCATCGGTAATCCATATTCCTCCATATATGATGCATCATATACACGGGTTGTTGGTAACCGAATTGTCAAGACATTGAACTGGTACGACAACGAATGGGGATATTCCAACCGCGTTGTTGACTTGATCAACTTGTTCAAGGGTATGTAAGTAATATCCTTTTCAGATGAATGGAGCCGGTCGTTTATGCGACCGGCTCTGTTGTCTAAAAGAAGCAACATATCATCTGTTTTTAACTGGGAACCATAAAGCATGAAAAAAGTCCAATTCATATTTGGAATTCATAACCATCAGCCTGTAGGAAATTTTGATCATGTATTTCATGATGCATGCGATCGATCCTATTTGCCATTTCTTCAAGTTCTGGAGAAATTTCCAGATATCAGCATGGCCTTTCACTTTAGTGGTTCTCTCATTGAATGGCTTGAAGCAAATCGTCTGGATGTGTTGGATTTATTCAAGAAGCTAATAGATCGAGGAAATATCGAAGTACTGGGTGGTGGTTTTTATGAACCCATCCTGGCAATGATTCCTGAAGCTGATCAAGTTGGTCAAATCAAGAAAATGAACGACTGGGCTCTTGATCGATTGGACTACGAAATTAAAGGTAATTGGCTCACAGAACGTGTCTGGGAACCACACCTTGCTCAAAGTTTAAATAATGCTGACATTGAATACATGCTGGTGGATGATTACCACTTTCTGACGACAGGTGTTGATCCTGAAACATTAAATGGATACTACTATACCGAGCAGGAAGGTAAAGTCCTTAGTGTTTTCCCAATAAGTCAGAAAATGCGCTATGCTATGCCTTTTGAAGATCCCCAGGTTGCCATCGATATTTTAAAAAGTTATGCCTCCGAAGATGATGATAATCTCGTGGTTATGGCGGATGACGGAGAAAAATTCGGTATATGGCCAGGTACTTGGGAAACTGTATATGGTGAGAAGTGGTTGGAAAGATTTTTTACCTTGTTAAGTCAAAATTCTGATTGGCTCACTACCACAACATTTAAGCAATATCATTCAAATAATTCCCCTCGAGACCTGGTCTATCTTCCCACCTCCTCATATTTTGAGATGTCCCAGTGGACTTTGTCCACAGGGCTGGGTCGCCAGATGGATCATTTTATTCATGACCTCGAAAATCAGGGAAAAGGTGATGCGAACCGACCATTTATTAAGGGTGGTATGTGGCGCAATTTCTTCACCAAGTATCCTGAATCAAATTGGATGCAGAAGCGTGTACAGTTTCTGTCTCTCAATCTAAAGCAGCTTGAGAGTAAGGGTGGTGTCCCATCAAGTCTCAGGGATGATCTTTATCGGGCTCAATGCAATTGTGCCTATTGGCACGGTGTTTTTGGCGGACTCTACCTCCCACATCTTCGTCATGCCATTTATGAACATCTACTAAAAGCGGAAGAAAAGTTCCTCGATTCAGGAGGGAGTTTCCCTGGCCTGGCTGATCTTGATAGTAATGGTATCAAAGAATACCGCTTACGCTCAGACAAGCTGCAATTGTTTATATCATCTGACACAGGCCACATCCGTGAGATTGATTGGCTGCCCGCATATTTCAACGTAACGAACTATTTACAGCGTTACTCAGAACATTATCATGAAAAACTGGCTCAAGCCAGCAATGACCAAAACACCAATGGATCCATTCACGACATCATCCTCACCAAAGAGGAAGGTCTCCAGGATAAATTGTTTGTTGATAATTATCGTAGAAATGGTCTTATTGATCATGTGTTTAATGGAGATCAAACTCAAGACACCCATTATCGTGGCGCTCTACAACAAGTTTTTTCCATCCTATCCAGTGATGTGCAGCAGAGTGAGGCCGGTGTTGAGATTAGGACATTGGGACTCGTCGGTGAGACTCAGATGAAAATTGAGAAAAAATTAGAACTTCACCACAACGATCTATCTGTAAAAGTGATCATCACAAATATGGGAGACAAACTCATTAACCAACTTTATGGTCTTGAGATGAATTTTGGACTCCTGGGAGGCAATAGCCCGGACCGTTATTACCTGGTGAATAATGAGCATGCAGGATATTTGAACTCACACGGCAATGATGCCCAGGTTAGGAGCATCTCTCTAATCAATGAATGGGATAATTTTAAAATTAACATGGATTTCTCAGAGACCTGTCAGTTATGGCGTTCTCCGATTGAGACCATCTCTATGTCAGAAGCAGGTTTTGAGCGAGTCTATCAAGCTTCCGCTCAATTACCACATTGGAAATTGAAACTTAACCCGGGAGAGTCTCTTGAACTGGAGCTACTCCTGAGCATAAATAAATTTAAATAACAAGAGGATTAAATGTCAAATACTCAAGCCACTGTAGCTTATTTCAGTGCAGAAATTGGGATTTCCCCAAGTCTGCACACATATAGTGGGGGACTTGGAATATTAGCCGGTGACCACATAAAGGCTGCCGCAGACTTAGATGTGAACATGGTTGCTGTGACTCTCATGTATAAAGAGGGTTATTTCAAACAGAGAATGGATGAGGAAGGCAATCAAACGGAGATATATCCTCGGTTTGAACCAGATCCACTCCTGGAGAAGCTAGATGGCACAATCACCCTGCCACTCAGAGGAAGGGAAGTCTGTGTAGAGGTCTGGAAATACACCTTTGTGGGAATAAATGGCACTCCTATAGATGTTCTTTTGCTGGATACTGATGTAGACTGCAACGAGGAAGATGATCGCAGGATTACCTTGAGACTCTATGCAGGCGGAAAGGATCATCGCATTCTTCAAGAGGCAGTTCTGGGATTCGCCGGTATCCGTGCACTACGCAATCTGGGATATAGTGATTTTTCAACTTATCATATGAATGAGGGTCATTGCTCTTTTCTAACACTGGAGCTTCTGAAGGAATTCAATGGAGACGAAGAAGAGGTACGGAAACGCTGCCATTTCACCACACACACACCTGTAGCAGCAGGTCACGATCACTTTGCTGCAGATCGGGTCAAACGTCTGATTGGTGATCTTCTCCCTGAGAACCTGAATCTGCCTTCCATGGTACTGAATAGTCGTGTGCATATGACAGAGTTGGGCCTTTACTTTAGCCGTAGCGCTAATGGGGTTTCTGACCTCCACGGCGAAGTCGCCAGTGATCAGTTCCCTGATTTCAAAATTGGTCACGTCACAAATGGTGTATTCCACCGATTCTGGGTAGGCAAAATATTTAGAGAAGTATTTGATAGACATTTACCTGGTTGGCGTCAGGACCCAACACGTCTTCTGGAAATTGATTCAGTACCCGATGATGAGTTGCTGTTTGCGAGGCGAAGCCAGAAGAAATTCCTGCTCGATTATGCCAATTCTCAATCCCAGAGGGCTCTGGCCAATAAAACATTGACCATTGGTTTTGCCAGAAGGGCTGCTGAATACAAACGTGCCCGTCTGATATTTCATGATAAAGAGAGGCTGGTAAAGCTAGCTAAGGGAAAAGTACAATTCATCTTTGCAGGGAAAGCCCACCCCCGTGATGACCATGGCAAAGAAATTCTTAAGGAAATCGTACTCCAGGCCAAAGAGCTACTGGGTGATGTGAAAATTGTTTTCCTTGAAAACTACAATATGTGGCTTGGTAACCTGATTACTGCAGGTGTTGATGTCTGGTTAAATACCCCACTCCGTCCCAACGAAGCTTCTGGAACGTCAGGGATGAAAGCTACACTCAATGGTGTGCCCAATTTGTCTGTTCTAGATGGTTGGTGGGCTGAAGCCTGTAACGATGGTTCAAATGGGTGGGCTATTGGTGATGCTGAGCATGCCAATGATGCCGCAGATGCAGACCACCTCTATCGTCTGCTGGAAGAACAGGTTATCCCTACTTATTATGATGACCAGGCGAAATGGTTGTCCATGGTTCGTGAATCCATCAAAACTGGTGTACAATTTACAGGTACGCGTATGGTTCAGGATTATTTGAAGTTATACTATAAATAAAATCCTGTTAAATATTGGATAAAAAAGAGGCTGGAATATTTCCAGCCTCTTTTTTGAGCATGATTTATCCAGCTTCTTAATGTCGCCTGTGTTTCTCCATTTTCTCGAAGATTACAGCTAATTTTTCTCGCTGTGCATCATCCAGGCTGGTATGAAAATTAGCATAATCTGAGACCATTGACTTCCGAAACGTTTTGAATTCGGTTTCGATATCATCAAATTGCATATTTAGTGCATCTACATCCAATTGTGTTGACCTGAGATTTTCATGCATTGATCCGCTCAACTCAGTATGATTGGCTTGCATGCCCTGCTTGAAGTTTGAGGCGTTCTCGAGGACAACCTGAAGTTTGCCTTGTTGCATTTCATTGAGATCAAGTTTCTTCGTAATACGTTTCATTATTTTAGCCTGATCCATGTGGTGATGTCCGCGATGCGCGCCACAGGCAGTCATACCCAAAGCCAGAGTCACGATGATGAGGCCGAAGCCCATTCTTTTATTCAGTTTTAGTTTTTTCATTATAATGTCCTTATTCATTTTCAGTATCAGCAGGTTTTGAGGAATCCACCTCATCTGCCGGGATTTCTTGATTGTGTTTCAATTCCATCTTATGCCTGAGATGAGCTTTCCAGGGAGCCGAATGAGAGTGTCTGTCACTACGGCATCCGCCAGGACCGCTGGAAAATAATATCTTCGCCAGAACGATAAGTCCCAGGGCTTGCCAGTAAGTTATTACAGGACCACTAAAAAGAGTTGGAATCAGCCAATTCCAAAGCAGCATGGTAACAGCTGGAAAGACGGTGATAGCGATGATTACAAAAAATGCTATTCCGATAATTTTACCTATTGATGGTTTATGCATAATGCCTTCCTTTCAATTTATTTATATAGATCATTAAGTTTTTTACGCAAAGCCAATACAGCGTACCGCTTTCTGGAGAGCAAAGTGTTTTGTGAATCTCCAGTGAGTTTAGCAATTTCCTTGAAACTCAGACCTTCAATCTCATGCCATATGAATACTTCCCGCTGCAGTTCAGGGAGTTCTTCGATAGCTGTCTCAAGTCTTTCTTGAAGCTGGGATTGATCGAGGAGGGAAGCACTGTGCAACTCTGGATCTTGAAGCAGGTTCTCTAAAAACTGTCCTTCTTCAATATCACCAGATTGAACTGCACTATGGCTTCCTTCAATAGTTCGGGCACGTTTACGATAAAAATCACTCACCTTGTTTCTAGCAGTACGATACAGCCAGGCTGAGGTAGCTTCCAGTGAGCGCAACTCACCATAAGCACCTGTAAACTGGTGAAAGACATCCTGGACAATGTCCTCGGCATCTTCGTAGCGTGACACCATCCCAGATACTGAATTGAGCAACCATTCTCGGGCTTCCAGAACAATTGCACTCATTCCGAGTGTTTTTTTCTGTTGTGGTGTTACGGCTATTTGTGATTTCTGGCTTTGCATGTCACCTATATAGACGTTTGGAATCTAAAAATATTGTGCACTATTTTTGAATTAGTAAATAAAGATGATGATATCGATCAAAAAGATGTATAAAATCCCCACTCTGATGGTGATAGCGTGTTACTCCGCCAACACCGGCATCAAATAAAACCATTCGCAAAAATATTTCTAACCACCAACTTCAGTTGGTGGTTAGAGGTGCTCACAACCAAAAAAACCTTCCGGTTCAACTATTTAGAATTCAAGCGTGATTCCACCAATGGGGAAAGTTTTAAATTGGAGGGCGATATCCTTCGTGCCATTCTCATTGTAGACATAATCCCAGGGGTTGTCCCTGTTGAATACATTCATGATATCCCAGAACGCCACCAGATTCATTTTTTCAAAATAGAAACGTTGGAGTATCATTACATCAAATCGCAAATACTCGGCCATACGCTCAGTATTCCAATCATCGTTTGAATAGACATACCACTTCCGAACCGCATGATTATAAGTCTTGGGTGTAACAGGTTTTCCTCCTGAATAGCGTAAACGAAAGCTGATTTCGAATTCGTCAGCAGGAGCTAGCGGTAACCATGAGGTTGCTTTTGCCATTGTTGTCTTTTTATATTTATTGTACCATTCATAATCCATGTATCGAATTTTATAGCCACCGATCAGACTCACAACATCACCATAGTCATAATCCCAGGGGTAATATTCAGTTTCCTCCTTGCGCGGATCGATTCCCTCAGAGACCGAATGGGAATAGCTGAACGTACCATACCAGTTATTAGAAAATTTCTTCTGCAGAAATAGCTCAAATCCCCGAGAACGACCGGACCCGGCATTTACAAAATCACCTGTACTATCAGCGCCGGTATTGGGATTTGTCAATATCTCTTCCATGGGCATATCTGCAAAGGTTTTGCTGTAAACTTCAGCAGTGAATCGGATATCTTCCCTGGGAAAGTATTCAAATCCTACCGAAGCTTGATCAGCATAATAAAAGTCCAGCGCCTTTGCCTCTGAACCTCCCAAAATGAGCATTAAATAGAATGGAGGCTGGTAATAGCGACCTCCGGCTACATTGACCTTGGCATTGTGTGCGAGTTGATAACTTGCATTAAACCGAGGTGAGAAATTGGATTTTTCCAGATAAGCATTGTACTGTAAGCGAGCTCCTAGGGTCAGTTCAATCCGATGCGATGGTTGATATCTTATTTGCCCATGAATCCCAATACTGTTAAAGATTTCTTCGTAGAGCGTATCTGAAGCGGCATAGGTTGCCAGCGTATCAAATGGGCGTACTACTGTGTTTGTATCATCAAAGAAGTGCTCATAAAAATCTGCTTCTGATACCGGTAAGGCGGGCTGCAGCGAATCAGAGGCATACCCATAGAGGATTAATTCACTACTATATGAGAGAAAATCCCAGGTGTTGGGTGCAATTTTAAGCTTAGCCCCAAAACTTGTTTCAAGAACTTTGTTTACTTTGTAAACCAGGTCAGTTTTCAAAATAGTTTCTTGCTCCACACTGATGCCCCGATAGAAGGTGTCGTGTTCACTCTCATCAGTGACGCGGTAGGCGTCAATATCCATGATGACATAGTTATGTCCAAGTGAGGCAAGCAAATATCCTTTTTGTGAGAACAGGTTTTTGTAGGTCAACCCAAGTGTGTGTTGTTGACTCTTATAGCCTACATTTTCTGCGCCACGATTTTGGGGTGAATCTTCGCCCACTATCTCAATCTCATCAATACCACCAAGGTAATTGACGTATAGCTTCTCTTTTTGACTGAGGTTATAGGTGACTTTGCCTTGGAATGTCCAGTATTTGGGAATTGCCATGAGCCCGCTTTGCTGAATGACGAGGTCCAGGAATGAGCGCTTGACTGAGCCGATATAGGTGCTCTGATCACTGATTGGTCCTTCAATAGTAGCTCCGAATCCGGACATATCGAAACTGAGCGCTGATTTATGACCACTTGCATTCCCTTCACGGACAGTGACATCCATAACTGATGAAAGCTTGTCGCCATAGCGAGCCGGAAAAGAACCTGCAAAAAAATCAATCTTTTCTATAAACTCAGTGTTTACCATGGTGATTGGTCCACCACCAGCTCCTTGTTGGGGATAGTGGACGGGGTAGGGGATATCCAGGAAATCCATGACAAACAAGTTTTCTCCCGGGGAACCACCACGCACGATAATCTCGTTGGTTTGATCTGCTCCAGAAACTACTGAAGGTAGTGATTGCATCATACTCAGAATGTCATAGGCACCCACAGGATCAGAGCGAATCTCTTCAAAATCTACGCTGCGGACACTGGTGGAGGCATCTTTGACTCGCTCGAAATAGCCCGCAGTCACGACTATATCACCTGCGGTCAGAATAGTTGGTTCCAGGGCAATGTTGATTTGTGCAGGTTTATGGCCAAGTGAATGGACATTTGCGCGGGCTTGTGATTTATAGCCGATCATATGTACTCTGATAGAGTAGCTACCAACTGGAACATTACGGATTTCAAAATATCCTTCCAGATCACTTGCAGCACCGTATTGAGTTCCATCCAGCAGGACATTTGCTCCAGGGAGGGGCTGATGAGTATCGCGGTCAACGATGGTGCCTGTAATAACTCCGGAGGGGGCATTTGCCAGCAAACCTGTTATTAGCAAGCATATAAGACTGAATTGGTGTAAAATATTTTTCATAATTGGGTCTTGATCCTATGTTAGGGGAAGCATGGTTTCTAAATAACTGATGTATGTTTTTAAAGCGGTTTTTCCTTGGCTGGTCAAGCGATAGATACTTACTGGTTTTCGGTCAATAAAGGACTTATCGACACTGACATAACCGGCATCTTCGAGTTTTCGGATATGAACGCTAAGGTTTCCGTCAGTAGCACCAACTCTCTCTTTGATATGCGAGAAACTGGCTGAACCCAGGGCACTTAATGATGCCATAACGGAGAGTCGAATTCTTGAGTGGATCAGATCATCGATCTGTTGATAGTCGAAATCGTTCATACTCAATCCTCAGAAAAGTGAGCTTTCCATTGACGTCTAAAAATGAATCCGGGGATGATTTGGAGACCAATCATCATGACAATTGCCAGGATTCCTGCGTAGCCATGCGTTAAAAAGAAAAGTATGATCGATCCACCCCACCAACCAAAGGCCAGATTACGTACCCAGACCTTCCCAGTTATAACACCTTGCAAGAAATAGGCAATTCCCAGAACTGTATACATCACTGCTGTCATGTGATCAAGGTTGATGGCCTGGCTGGCTCCACCCACAAACCCCAGTAAGGTCATGGTGGCCAGTACAGCTATCCAGATGGAGTCTATTATTTTTTTTGTCAGGGGATTTCCGATTATGGATTTGTCGGTTTTTCTGTGAAGGGTCAGCATGTATATCCAACCTATTCCGACTATACCCAGGTAGAGCCACCCCTGGAACCTGTTTAATTCGAATTGATCTAGAAAATATGAAGAAACACCTGCCAGTATCATGAGTACTCCCCACAGGATAAACCCATCCCCATTATCGGCCAGGACCTTCTGACTATCATCCATAACGGATTTGATAAAGGCTAGTTGTTCCTTTGCTTCTCTATTGTCCATATCGTTCATAATTATCCTTCTTGAAATATTATCGTAATCAAAGTACTTTAAAAAGCAAAGTAAGATAGAATAATTTTCCCTGGAGTCAACATCATGAGATAATAATTCTTGCTTCGCTGTTTCTGGAAGAGCAGGTTGTACCAAAGGAGATAAATCAATGTTTCAAGCAGATCTATTGAAGGACAAGGTCATTTTTATCACAGGTGGTGGCACGGGTCTAGGTCGCTCCATGGCACAGAGATTTCTGGAATTACAGGCCAAAGTCGTCATTGCCAGCAGAAAATTCGAAATGCTAGAAAAGGCTACTACCGAGTTGGTTGATGCTACAGGTGGTGAAGTCCTCCCCCTAGCCCTGGATGTACGTGATTACAAAGCGGTGGATTCTGCCCTGGAACAAACACTCCAACATTTTGGCTCGGTTGATATTCTCTTGAACAATGCGGCCGGAAATTTTGTAAGCCCCACCGAAGCATTGAGCCACAAGGCTTTCGATGTTATCACCGATATTGTTTTAAAGGGATCATATAATACTACCCTGGCGTTTGGCAAACACTGGATCAAAACTGAACAAACTGCCCGAATCTTAAATATTGTAACAACATATGCTACCACAGGTTCAGGATATGTGGTTCCATCTGCAATTGCCAAAGCAGGCGTGCAAACCCTTACCAAAAGTTTGGCTGTGGAATGGGCAAAATACGGCATTACCATGAATGCCATAGCACCAGGTCCTTTTCCTACTGCGGGTGCCTGGGATCGGTTACTCCCGCCTGGTCTGGAGCAGCAATTCGTCGATCGGATTCCATTGAAAAGAGTTGGTGAGCACCTTGAGTTGGCTAATCTGGCAGCTTATCTGGTCGCAGATCAGTCCCAATACATCAATGGGGAAGTTATCACCATCGATGGTGGAGAATGGTTAAAAGGAGCAGGTGAATTCAACTTTCTTGATGTACTTTCTCCCGCTGAATGGAAGGCCATGGAACTTCAGGTTAGGAAAGCCAATAAAAAGTAAGCAATACTTGCGGAGGGAAATTATGAATTCAATATTAAAAATTACCATCACTTTGTCGATGATCATCTTGCTATTGGGCTGTGCAGTTACCTACAGACCAATAAATGCCAGTGGGGGATATAGTGAGAATCAATTAAACGAAAATACCTTTGAAGTCACTTTCGAGGGCAACCAATACAATAATCTCAATGAGGTTAGAACGTATTTGACCTATCGATGCTCTGAACTCACACTGGAACAGGGTTTATCACATTTCCTCATTGTAGAAGACGCCAGTTTTGAAGACGTTCCTGATAAAGAATTCGTAGAGGGAGATCTGACTATTGAGACACGTACTTCCATGTCTGGGGGTGTCAATACTAATGTCCGAAGTAGTTTTGGTGCTCAGGAAGTGACTTCTAACCCGGTTGGTAAATTTATAATCATGATGCGTCAGGGCCCTGATCCTGCACATCCTACTGCCAGCATGAATGCCAGGCAATTCATTGAAGCAAACGAGCATTTAATCAAAAGATAATTCGGCATTTAAGAGGCTGTAAAAATCGGATCTGAAAAGCTAAGTATCAAGCTGGAGTGTAAAACTGACCTCCTCAGGTTTTACTATTTGTCTCAATCCAAATGGGTGAGGAAACATAAATCCCAGGCCAACGCGATCCATCACTGCTGATCTCCATACGCAGATAAGCTTCACCAGGAACAGCAAAATCCAGATTTATCTCAAATTCATTGGATAGCTCAGATTCGTGGAAAAGGAGTGTTTCTGCTTGAGATTCGAGATCTCCCGCATAGAGGCTTACATCCATTAATGACCCAAACTCTTCAGTACTGGCACCCCGTATGGATAGTTTAAGAGCATTATCTTTGTTAGCACTCAATGTGTCACCAACTCCGTAGACCTTGCCCTTAAGGCTAACAGCAAGGTCTCCCATGGGACCTGTAGAAAGTGCTGTGCGGCGCTTTTTCATTGCATCGATTAGAGCTGTAGTATCTGAACTAGCGCTCCTGATAATGGTTCTGGATTGTGCGAAAATTTGATCCTCATGGGTCCCTAATGACCACATAGGTAGAGTAACATGCCAGTTTCGATTAAGGTTACCATGACCATCACTTCCACCATATACACCCAGTTTACTACCTTTTAGAAGGGCATCAATCCAAAGTTGTCTTGAGGTATGAAATGCTGAATAGGCCGGCGTGCCACATAAAATTTGTACACCATCAAGCTCCAGGTTGTTGTGATCCTGACTTTCCCAGAATCCACGTCTGAGGAGCACGCGCTGGAACCAGGGAAATTTATAAGCAGTATGAGCACCCACAGATACTGTCTGGGGAGAGCGTTGGGCTAACACGTCGTCAATGCTCAGCTGGGAATTGAGCTTGGGCCAATCTTCACCACTATCGCCACTTCCAGGAAAATAAACCGGATCATTAAAATGCAGGAAGTGAACGGTGGCTCCTCTGGCATTGGCCACACTGATTTCTTCTCCGGGTATGATTGTGAGAATATCTTCTTTATTTAAGTCTGTAATCAATTCTCGACTTTGCTTCCATTTTTCCAGCTCAGGATCATTCTTTAGATAGTTATCAGGCTCATCGTCAAGATCATATGAATGATCAGTGGCTGAGATGAAATCCAAGCCCAGCAACTGGGCCGCTTTCCTGGTCTGCTTCAGTGATGCACCAAACTCTATTTGGTCATCAGTGAATGAGCTGTGGAGATGGGTATCACCAGTTTGCCAGCCCGCTAATTTTGGTAAGCCATGTTCTGCAATTGTAACCCGCAGAGGTGTCTTATGAGTTCCATGGTAGTTATCTACCTGCATGTGGCGCTGTTTCCCGGAAATTGAATAGGTCAGAGTGGGAAATATTTCCACTTCACCTAACGGAAGATCACAGTCTCCAAAGGAAAATTCATAATCAGTCTGTCGATCCTGGACCTCCTGGTTGAGCTCCCAACTCTGACTGCAAAGTTTCTGATTATGCTGAAAAATATCAACCCCCACTGACTCCAATTGGATTGGGTAGAGGTGGGCATCCTTGACCACCAGGAAAATACTTAGTTTTTGCCCAGGCTCTAACCGCCAGGGAGTATCAAAAATAAGTTCTGGCTCCTGCTTGAAATAACGACTAAATGGGATGCGAAATCTGAAGTGTGTTTCAGCATATAAACCAATGAGAGGTACCATTTCCAGCAATCTGTCAGAAATGATATTGAAAGTATTCTCCATTGAGTATTAATAGGAATCTTAATGCAGGAAGGCAAGGAAAAAGGCTATAAGAACGACTATCATGAGGATACCTGAATGGCAGTATTTCTAAATAAGTATGCTACCCTAATTCTGAGGAAATTCACATTTGACGAGGAATACTTGCGGATAAAAAGTTTGCCATGATTTCAGCCCCCGGTTAACTTCGCGCCACTTAAGAAGGAGTCTGGTAATTAATTATGGCTAGTACATCTGACATTAAAAACAATTTGGTAATGGAGTTTAACGGTAATCTTTGGAAAGTCGTTGAATTTCTTCATGTTAAACCAGGCAAAGGTAATGCCTTCGTAAGAACGAAATTAAAAAAAATACCAGGTGGACAGGTTATTGAACAAACCTTTCGATCAGGTGAAAAAATTGCTGATGTCAAATTGATGGCCAATGAAATGACCTATCTTTACTCTGACGAATCTCATTATCATATTATGGACAATGAGACCTATGAGCAGATCGCTATTGATGCTGATCTAATGGTTTCTGTTAAAGATTTTCTGAAGGAAAATGATATTATTAAAGTTTTATTCAGGGACGCAACTCCTGTTGATGTAGAAGTAGCCGCCCATGTCATCCTCGAGATCAAAGAGACTGATCCTGGTCTGCGCGGGGATACAGCCACAGGGGGATCAAAACCTGCTTTTCTTGAGACCGGTTTAAAAGTAACGGTTCCACTCTTTCTTAATATCGGGGACAAAGTTAAAGTTGACACTCGAACGGGGGATTATTTGGAACGCGTGAGGGCTTAGGAGAAAATTCATTTTGAATACTAAAGACATCGAACAATTAATCGAATTACTGGAAAAATCCACTATATCAGAGATTGAAGTTAGCAGGTGGGGTAAAAAGATTCGCGTTTCCCGTCAGGGGGGCAATGTTGTGGTTCAGAACTCTGGAATGGTCCCCGCTCCCGCACAATCCGCTGCACCTATTCAAACCACTGCTGATACCACAGATGATGAGAGTTCACTACAAGGCTTATCAATTAAGTCTCCCATGGTTGGGACTTTCTATCGTTCTCCTTCACCAGAAGTAGACCCCTTTATCAAAGTTGGAGATCATGTCAAGAAAGGCGATACGCTCTGTATCATCGAAGCCATGAAAATTATGAATGAGGTGGAGGCCGAAGTATCTGGAGTTATACTTGACATTCAGATCGAAAATGCCCAACCTGTTGAATATGGCCAGACCCTCTTTCTCATAGAGCCTTGATAATTATTTATGTATAGAAAAATACTCATCGCAAATCGTGGTGAAATCGCCTTACGTGTCATTCGCGCCTGTCGTGAGATGGGTATCAAGAGCGTGGCTGTTTATTCTGAAGCAGATGAGCTATCCCTCCACACTAAATTTGCTGATGAAGCAGTTTGTATCGGACCCGGTCCCTCAAATCTTAGCTATTTAAATACCCAGGCGATTCTTACTGCTGCTGAAGTTACAAACGCTGATGCGATTCACCCAGGCTATGGATTTCTGGCTGAGAGTGCAGATTTCGCAGATATGTGTAAAAAACACAGTATTGATTTTATTGGTCCTGACGGTGCAATGATCAACGCTATGGGTGACAAGGCTTCGGCTAAAGAGACCATGAAAGCTGCTGGAGTACCAGTAATACCTGGTAGCCAAGGAATCTTGAGCTCTGTTGATGAAGCTCGCCGAATGGCCGATGAAATGGGATACCCTGTTATCCTTAAGGCTACAGCTGGTGGTGGTGGACGTGGAATGCGCGTGGTTTACCGGGGTGAAGATATTGCCATGTTGTATGGCATGGCTCAGGCAGAATCTGGAACCGCCTTTGGAAATGCTGATCTATATCTGGAAAAATACATTGAAAACCCACGACACATTGAAGTCCAACTCCTGGGTGATTCACACGGAAATATCTATTCGTTGGGTGAACGCGAATGCTCTATTCAGAGACGCCATCAAAAATTATTAGAAGAATCTCCCTCTGCAGTTGTCTCGGAAGAGCTAAGGCACGAAATGGGCGTAGCTGCGGTAGCCGGTGCCAAACGAGTTAATTATGTGGGTGCAGGAACCATCGAATTTTTACTGGATAAACACGGCAAATTTTATTTTATGGAAATGAATACTCGTATTCAGGTCGAACATACAGTCTCTGAAGAAGTGACGGGGATTGATATTGTCAAGGAGCAGATAGCCTGCCATGCCGGGAATAAATTACCTGATTGGATCGGGACAATGAAATTAAGGGGACATTCCATTGAGTGTCGCATTAATGCAGAAGATCCCGCCCTGAATTTTAGACCCTCGCCCTTGTTGATTAAGAGTGTACACTTCCCGGGTGGTCGTGGAATTCGTGTTGACAGCCATATCTATAGTGGATACCAGATTCCTCCTCACTACGACTCCATGTTAGCAAAGTTGGTTGTTCATGGTTGCGACAGGAAAGAGGCCATTGATCGCATGCTGGGGGCATTGAAAGAATTCATTATCGAGGGACCGAAGACAACCATCCCTTTCCACATTCAGTTACTTGAAAATGACCAGGTGCAGAAGGCCAATTTTGACACACATTTCCTGGAGTCATTTAAATATGACCCGAGTCGCGAATAGTGGAGATCAGTCGCTAATAATTTTGACAATTTTGTCCCGTTTTGAATCATAGGTTCGGCGGGATTTTTGCTGTTTAGGACTTGTTTGTAATTTTTGAAAGTTTTATAGAAATAATTTGATCTAGGAGAGCAAGATATGAACGTGCCAGCAGAGTTCAAATACACCAGCGATCATGAATGGATCCGCATTGAAGGTGATTCTGCCACAATTGGTATTACAGATTATGCCCAAGGTGAGCTTGGTGATGTCGTTTTCGTTGAGTTACCAGATGTTGGTGATGAATTTGAAAAGGGTGACGTAGCGGCCACCATCGAAGCCGTAAAAACGGTCGCAGATGTTTTCCTTCCTCTAAGTGGGAGTATTGAGGCAGTCAATGAGAAGCTTGATGACACTTCTGAATTAATTAATCAGGATGCCTACGGAGATGGGTGGATTCTCAAAATTAAGATGAGTGATCCCTCCGAATTAGATAGCTGTATGACTGCTGAGGAATATATCGCCAGCGTTTCCTGATAGGATCACTATGCACCAGTACATACCCAACACGGAAGAAGAACAACTGAAGATGCTGAAAGAGGTGGGTATCACCTCTTTTGAGGAGCTTTTAGACAGCATCCCCAAAGCCCTGCGTTTCGAAGGTGATCTTCCTTTAGATCCTGCAAAATCGGAGATTGAACATAAGCGAGACGTGTTGCAGATTCTCTCCCGGGATGCCAGTACATCTACACACGTGTCATTTCTCGGGGGGGGTAGTTATGATCACTTTATTCCCCATGTAGTAGATGTGCTTATCAGCCGCTCAGAGTTCTATACGGCTTACACGCCCTACCAGGCTGAAGTGTCTCAGGGTACCCTGCAGGCTATGTATGAATATCAGTCCATGATTTGTGAACTTAGCGGTATGGATCTGGCTAATTCATCTATGTATGATGGGGCCAGTGCCATGGCCGAAGCCTGTTTATTGGCAGCACGGCATACTCGTCGCAAAAAAATATTAATCTCAAAAAGTGTGAACCCAGTTTATACAGATGTGGCTATTACATATGCACATTTTCAGGGACTGGAGTTTGAATTTATCGATCTGGATGAAGGCGTTACTTCTCTCACTTCTTTGGCCAATAAACTGGATGCTGAAGTAGCTGGTGTTGTTATCCAGAATCCCAATTTTTATGGTGGATTAGAGGACCTGGCCGTCATCAAGCAAAGCATTGCAGATAAAAAAACTCAGCTCATAGCCGTTGTTAATCCCATCAGCTTGAATCTTCTGGAAGCACCTGGAAAACAGGGTGTGGATATTGCAATTGGAGAGGGTCAAGCTCTTGGTAATCACCTCAGTTTTGGTGGTCCTTATCTGGGTTTCATGGCTGTCAAGGAAGCTCTGATTCGGAAGGTTCCAGGTCGTATCGCTGGTGAAAGCATCGATGTAAATGGCAACCGAGCCTTTGTCATGGTACTCCGCACTCGCGAGCAGGATATCCGCCGTGAAAAAGCCACTTCCAATATTTGTACAAATCAGGGTCTGAATGCCCTGGCCGCCTGTATCTATATGTCCACATTGGGCAAAAATGGTATGAAAAGAGTGGCGGAGCTGTGTACTCAGAAGGCCCACTATCTTGCCGAGGTAATCAATGATCTAGATGGATTTTCGCTTAAAACTAAATCCTTCTTCAATGAATTTGTCATTGAAGTACCTGGCACTGCCACGGCGTTGGTTTCTGAAGCTACAAAAGCTGGATTTTTTCCTGGAATTGCTTTGAGCCAGTT
>JABIFG010000047.1 GCA_018650795.1 Fidelibacterota bacterium | reverse complement strand
CTCATATCGCCAATTTCATCCAGAAATAAGGTACCTCCATTGGCCATCTCAATTTTACCTTTTTTCTGACCAACTGCGCCTGTAAAGGCACCTTTCTCATGTCCAAACAATTCACTTTCAACCAGCTCAGAGGGAATGGCAGCAGCATTAAACTTTACAAAGGCATCCTCTGCACGAGGACTGGCTGCATGAATAGCATGGGCTACTAATTCCTTTCCAGTACCACTTTCACCTCGGATTAGCACTTTTGCAGATGTTGGTCCAACACGACGCGCAGTATCCAGTACCTGGTGTATCTGAGGTGAGCTTCCAACCAGCCGATATTTGTCTTTTTGAGTTTGTTGAACCAGGGCTGATCTTTTTGCCAGGGTTTGCTTTTCTGAAAGATTTCGAATGGCAAGTTTTACTCTGGCCAGAGAAAGAGGTTTTTCAAGAAAATCATAGGCTCCTATTCTGAGCGCATCGACGGCAGTTCCAACGGTTGCATGGCCAGAGATCATGATGACGTCAAGGGTTTCATCAATCTTGCGAATCTCCTTCAAAACTTCGATACCATCCATACCAGGCAAGCGAACATCTAATAGAACCAGGTTGACACTTTCAATTTTTAAGAGCTCAAGTCCATCTTCGCCTGTGCCGGCCTCCACTACAAGATGGCCATCATCTTCAAGGATATCCCTGAGAGTTAGGCGAATATTTTTTTCATCGTCAATGATTAATATTTTGATTTTGTGATCAGCCATTTTACTACCCATTCTGGTTGGTTATTTGTTGTTCATTTTCCCGATTACAGGGGAAACTAATATTAAATGTGGAACCCTCACCCAGGACACTAGTGACCTTGATATCTCCACCGTGTTGTCGGATAATGCGACGAACAATTGCCAGTCCAAGACCAGTCCCCTTCTTTTTGGTGGTAAAGTAGGGCTCAAAAATCTTGGACAAATCAATCTCAGAAATACCCTTGCCATGATCCCTGATACCAATGGTACAGGATTGGTTCTCCACGCTGGTGAAGACTTCAATATGAGGCTCTTTGTCACAGGCTTGGATAGCATTCTGGATCAAGTTGACCAGCACTTGCTTCATTTGCATGGTATCGGCAAAGATCTCCTTCAGATTTTCATCCAGATTCAAATCTATTTTAGCATCATCGGAGTATTGATCTGAAATATTTCGTAATTGTTGATTCAGATCGTAGTTATCAAATTGTGCTTCAGGCATTTTAGCAAAGCCGGAGAATGCCGTTACCAGTGATTGCAGGTTATCTACTTCTTCGTTGACGATTCTCAGAGATTTTTCCAATATTTCAGGTAAATCCTCGGCCTTTTCATAATACTTCATCTCCAGACGCTGAGCAGCTAAGCGAATGGGGGTCAAAGGATTTTTAATTTCGTGTGCCATTGCTCTGGCCATTTCCTGCCAAATCGTCTGTTTCTCAGCTTCAATCAAGCGTTCTTTACTTTGATTTAATTCATACACCATGTTATTGAAGCCAATAATGAGATTGTTTAACGGCGAGTAGGCACTTTCTTTTATTTGAAAATCAAAGTCTCCACCCTTTAACTGTTCAGTAGCTGAAAGCAAGCGTGTCAAAGGCCGGGTAATAATCATGAATAGAAAGAGAAAGATACTGCCAGTGAGGACGATCATGACAATGACAATCCCAATCGAGTACTTTTTAATATCCCGGCTATAAAAATCACCAGCAATTTCAATTTTATGCAAATCTCTAAGCACGCCTTCAATCTCTTGATTGAAGACTACGAGGTTGCTGGAATCAAGGATGGTACTGTAGGTTTTATGTAGGTCTCTGACTTTTTCTTTGGTTGAGAGTTCAATAATCTGATTCTGGTAAGAAGTAAGGTTACTGATGAAGAAGTCACGCATGAGCATTGCAGCAATAAGTGTAACTAAACTGACCAGGACCATAATCTGGGTTCTGAATGAAGGCGATCTAAATTTCATAGTACCAGCTGCCTTTTCTCAAAGGGTTCAGAGATGTGTATTGGTCTTATGCGATTCCAAAACGACATGAGGTTAATTCGTTTGGTGATACCAGGCATGTCCATCTCATTCATAAAGGCTGAAATTTTCAAGAAATAAAACTGGTCGTCATCCATAACTCGCATCCTGCAGAATAGAGCATTTTCTATTTTAACCCACTCCTCTTTGGCCGCTTCAAGTGAATATAGTTGGATAGTTTCATCTTTTTCACTTCGATACACACTGTAGTCATCTTCCAGAAGAGAATATCGAAAGTGGTGTTCCCAGTCAGCGATAGCTACAACTGAGTCATTGTCAGCATTGACCAGGTCAACTTCAAAATGAATAATAACTGTATCACCAGATTCCAGGAGCATATCCAGGTCTGGTGTAAAGCTTTCCATGAGAATTGCAGAACAGAAAAGCCGATCGCCCTTGACTTCCAGACTTACATCCTGAAAGTAGGGATCGGTTCCAACGAAAGCTGTCAGCAAAAGCTGAGAAACAATGAGTGCACCTGCACCCAGCTTATCAGATAAAAACTGAAGCACGTGTGTCTTTCTGTCTTTTTAGCTTGAGGTGCATCGTGAGTGTCATGGTCTGATGTCGCCTACTTGGGTTACTGGTTATTCCAGAGTCACATTCATCTTTATGATTCTTCCCTCAGGAACATCTCCTGAAGAAGATTTAACTATTACTAGACTTGTCCTCGGTACCACTAAGGGTTGAGATAGCTGTACTAGCCCACCTTTGGTATGCTCCCTGATAAGGGAAACGCCCATCGAATTCTCAATGAAGCGAATAGTAATTGAACATTTTGAGTCAGGCATGAAATTCCTCATCTCACAAGAATAAGGAGTGGGGTGCAATCCCGTCGGTGATACCACCTCAAGATCTTCAGTGAGTATTGCTGAAAATAAAGAAGATACTAGTAAGAGAATCAAACCAATATTTCTAAATATTATTTTCATAATTTCTGCCTCTAATAAAAAATCATGATGCCGACATGCTAAGATGTCGGCATCATGAAAATTGATTCTTTAGTTCTATTTAGAAACCAAACCAGAGACCAAGGGACATGGTAGGTGCGCTAAGTTCAGATAATTTACCTGCACTTCCACCTAACTCATATGTATCCAGTTCTGTATCAAGGGCGTTGTTTCCAAGTGTGGTTTTCCAACCATCACTAAATCCATAACCGTAGAGATATCCGTATTCAGCTCTCAACCGCATCCAGCCAGTCAATCTGATCATGACACTAGCGCGTGGATGGGCTATGGCATAATTTTTTGAGAAATTGACTGATGTGCTCTTGGTATCGATGAGCTCATCATTTAGCGTGGTCCAGCTGAATTCACCATCATCCTGGGTCACATTCAAGTCGATGCCACCAAGTCCAAGGCCAACACCACCACTGATAACTGCCCATGAGAAAGGTGCCAGTCTCTTCTCGACAGTTAATCCACCATATCCCATTGCAAAGCTCACTTTACGGTTTACTTCAGTTACACCATCAGAGTGCAGGGCTGTGACGTTGTTTGAGAGTCCACCGCCATTACCAAAACCACCCAGGAACCAGCCATTACCTACATATCCTTGACCGGATCCACCCCACATTACGATTCCTTCTGGGCGGAATGGTGTGGAGGAGAGACCAAGCTCTGTCATTAACTCGACCATATCGGTAAACTCATCATCAATCAGCATGGGTGTAAAACCACCACCGCCATAGCCGCGAGAGTTTTTGCGTTTTTTCTCTTTTTTACCCTTCTCGGCCATTTTCAGCTGAGTTTCTTGCTCTTTCTTCATTGGTGCTGCAAATGTTGCCACAGTCGAATCGATGGCTTCATCTCTCCAGTAAACAATGCTTACCTGATCGCCAAAATCCTTGCTGCGGATTAAGCGTACGAGGTGATCCTCATAGCGTACTTTGGATCCATCAAAAAACATGATGATATCATCTTCAATGATTCCAGCCTTATCAGCTGCTCCATTGTTTACAGTCCCGTTAATCAAGACACCGTGGGCGTAGGGATAACGCATTTTATAAGCATCCTCAAAGTCCATATCGCTTAAATAAACGCCTAGTTTGGGACGTGATTCATTGTCATCATCAATGTGGATCTTGATACCTGTTTCCACACCAATTTCATCGAGGGCTTCTTGCACTTCCATGGCAACATCTTCAAGTTCCTGTTCCAGGTCCTGGCCAAGATCTATTTGAATCTGCGCAAATGCAGGGCTTGCGATCAGTAGTGTGACTGCGAATGTCATCACTAACGCCAGAGCTCCATGGCTCGCTATGGCGATCAATGTTCCGGAGAGGTTGCTCCAGGCTGCCAGATGATCTGTTGATTTAGTCATTTTCGGGGTCCTTTCTAATCTATCGTTTTCCATTTTCATTGTTTTTTCCGCTTCCAATTGCTCTCCTCAAGGACAATTGCCATGCCACAATGAAAAGGACATACGATAAGTCATAGTATTATTAATCTTTTACGGCTGTATATCATGCAAATTTCGTGAGAGTTCATGGGGTCAATTTAGCATCATTCTGATATAGCGCCATATCAGAATGATATGTGGCCCTTTTTAATTTGATTTTCTTTTACCACAAATGCTGTGGTAAAAGCTGGGAAACGCTTTAGGATTAGGCTTTAGAATAGAAAAGGATTAGAATTTATACTGGCTAATTTCGCGAACTAATTCACCAAGGAGTGTGGCAAAATCTTCCCTCACTCGAATACCGGTTTCCATAACTTCTGCATGATTCAATGGTTGATCCAGAATTCCAGCTGCGTAATTAGTGAGACAACTGATCCCCAGCACGTTCATATCAATCTGGAAAGCCGCCATGCTTTCATGGACGGTAGACATTCCTACAGCATCGGCTTGTTTAAGTCTCAAAAATCGAATTTCCGCAGGCGTTTCGTAGGATGGTCCATTCAATCCGGCATAGGAGCCAGTTTTTAGAGGGACAGAAACTCGCTGCGCAACTTGTTTGACCATGTCGAGATGTTCAGTGACAAAAACATTCTCAGGTTCAGTATCTACAGGATACACCGAATGCCCCGTTTGGTTTATTAATTTTGTGATAAGCATGAGATCGCCTGGGGCGTAGTCTTCTCTAATACTACCGGCAGCATTGGTAAGCACAATGGTTCTGGCTCCCAGTGCATGAAGAATTTGTATTGGATAAATGACCTGATCCAGAGTATAGCCCTCATAGAAATGGACTCGCCCGGAATTCACCAGGACAGGGACATCACCGAGAAAACCATGCACTAATTCACCAGAATGTCCTTCCACCGTGGAAACTGGAAAGCCGGGGATATCAGCAAAGGATATGCTTGATGTATTGGATAAGGCATCTACGAAATTTCCCAGCCCGGATCCCAATACAAGTGCTATCTCGGCTTTGAATTCGCCGTGTTTGTGTATTGCTGCTACTGCTTTACTGATCATATCATTGTGTTTCTTCGGCATAATTATGAATGTAATCCTGTTTCAGTGAAGCTAAACTGATTTTAGCATCAATTTGTCAAACTTCAGTCCTCACCTTGTGCCGCTGTACTGAGTTGCCCACAGGCCGCATCAATATCATCTCCCTGGCTCCAGCGAACAGTGACGCCGAATCTTGCTCCCTCTAGTACTTCCAAAAAGCTTTCTATACGTTTTTTTGATGGCCTCAAATATCCCTCAGCGACCTCGTTGTACGGTATCACATTCACTTTACAGAAAACCTGATTAGCAATTTTCAGCAGACGTCTCGCATCTCCGATACCATCATTGACACCTCGTATAAGTACATATTCGAAGGTCAACATGTTCTTGGACAATTCAGTATAGTATTTGCAGGCTTTCACCAGCTCGGCAATATCCCATTTCTTATTAATTGGCATGATCTGAGTGCGGCTGGTATCATCGGAAGCATTTAGACTCACGGCTAGCTTATAGCGGTGTCCTTCATCGGCAAAGCGACGAATTTGGGGCACCATCCCGCTGGTAGAAATAGTGATTTTTCGAGCGCCATGGGCAAAACCTGAATCTGAATTGAGTATTTCGGAAGCTCTGACAACCTGATCATAATTGTGAAAGGGTTCACCCATCCCCATAAAGACTATATTCGTGATGGGTCGGTCACTAAAACGTCTGACATGCAGGAGTTGATCCGCAATCTCTCCAGATGTGAGGTTCCGTTTCAAACCCATTTTACCTGTGGCACAAAAATCACAATCCAGGGCACAACCCACCTGTGAAGAGAGACAGACTGTAGCGCGTTTGGCTTCGGGAATAAGTACAGTCTCGACAAATTTACCGTCTACAAGCCGGATTAAAAATTTGGAGGTGCCCTGTGTTTGAGAAGTCTGGACCTGGTGAACACTGGTTAAGTCAAGCTGGCTGTTTGCTTCCAGCTCTTGAATAAAATCTTTGGATAAATTAGTCATCTCAGAAAAACTCTGGACACCTTTTTCCCAGATCCATTGAAACAATTGGCGTCCGCGAAAGGCTTTGTGACCCAATGATTGGACCCAATCCTCCATCTCAGATTGACTCAAATTCTTTAGAATTAATTTTTCGCTACTCATGCAGGAAAATACTCGGAGACAGGTGAAGAGAAACAACCTTTTAGCCATCGGGCACGCCTTCGACGGAGTTTATGCTGAGCGCATCATCCTGAGCCTGTCGAAGGACGAAGTGCCCAGGACAGGCTCCGGGCGCACACTCCTGAACGGCTTTTGGTGTAGCTTAACCTTCGAGAAGCGTAATGCGTTACGCCTTTACATTCCTTGCCATTAAATTATAAATAGTAATTTTCAAAGCATACCTAATCAGGAGATTCCCACTTCGGGTAGGGTGTTTTCAAGTGGGGATCTTAATTGAGACCTTCTTTTTAATATTCAATGTATCTTGAGCAGGTTATTTTCAAGCATTAGGAGATGGACATTATGTTTACCAATGCTCGTTATTTCATAAAAACAGCTTTCGGATTTATTATCCTGGGACTTTTCTCCGGTCTATACATCTACGGTGCCAGGGCTTTTGGTTGGTCAATGCCATTTACTATCATTCAAGCTCACACACATGTCTTGCTCATGGGTGGTATTTTCATGATGATATTGGGTGTGGCCGTCTGGTTTTTACCCCGGGCCAAAAAGGATGATACTCGTTATAATCCTGATGTAATTCGTGTCAGTTACTTCATCTTTACATTCTCTACACTCTTCCGTTTCATCGTTGAAATCCTTCAGGGGTATTATCCACAAAGTATGGCTGCTCAGGTGGGATTCTGGTGTTCTGTATTCCAAGTGGCAGCCAGCATCGTGCTGATTTATAGTCTATGGGGACGTATCAGACCAGTTGGGAGTCAGATTCGTGAACAGCGGGGCGAGAAATTTTAATATGCCAAAGTTAGTGTTATTGGGTCTGTTCATCCTGGTTGCCTGCAGTTCATTACCAATCAGGCAGGATGGTATTGATGAACAAAGAACGTTGATTGAGATCAGTGATTTATATTCCGCAGGGCACGATCAGCTTGAAACCGTATTAAAAACCAAACCAGGCCTGGGCAAGATGTTGGATAGTAACCTGGCAGCTACGTTAATTATCACACTTATCATAGAATATGACGATGGTGAAAAGGAACGGGTTCAGCAGAGTGGGAGTTTTATCGACAATGGTCTATATATTCTTACTGCAGGACATGGATTCTTTGTGGATTCTGGAAAACTTATTGGGCTTGAGGCTCAAACCATATCGCGACAAAAGCTTGACTTAAAAGTGATCGCATTAGGATATTCCAAGGATGAATTCTCAAATGAAGACTGGGCTATATTGCGACCAGCTAAACCACGCCTCACAAAAAGTTTAGAATTTCCCAGGGCTGCTTATACCGGCAGGGATGCCTTTTTGCTGGGCTATCCGGGTGGTTTGGGGTTGAATGACAGCAATCGAGTCGTACATGCATTTGAAGTTGACCAGGGGTCGGTTTACCCTTTGGCAGTAATCTGTGAGCGCTCACTTACCCGGCCCAGTGTTCTCATTCCAAAAGTTGGTGCCATACCTGTCAGGGGTATGAGTGGAGCTCCCGTTTTAAATTCGCAAGGTAAGCTCATTGGCTTGTTCAGCTCAATCAGTCGAACCAGAAATGTGATGGGCTGGCAATACATTTTTCATATGTCTGATATACCCCATAAAGCTCTGGATAGTCTTAGCATAAAATAGGTATTGTGGGGAGGGGACTCATATCTTATTATTGCGCGCTCGTTTTACGAGACGACTGGGGCCAGGTAGCTCAGTCGGTAGAGCAGGGGACTGAAAATCCCCGTGTCGGCGGTTCAATTCCGTCCCTGGCCACCACATAAATCCCTTGTAAT
>JABIFG010000046.1 GCA_018650795.1 Fidelibacterota bacterium | reverse complement strand
TTGTTTACAAACCGAGTCTTGCTTCTGCTATTGTGAGCAGTGTATTAGCATATCCAGGATTGTGGACTCCGTGACTGTGATCATAATAAAGAGCACGTTCGTTCCAGAGTGCTTCAAAAACATCTTTGTGAAACATTCCTTTTACTGGGCCAACACTACCGTAGCTGTTCATCGCCAGCGCACCTTCTGCTATCAAGGCAGCTTGAATGGCGTCATAGCGTGTGTCAAAGTTGGTAATCATAAAAGCAGGTGTACCTGACGAATGACACGACTCAGTACAACTGGCTGCATCAGGTGCGAATGTATGACCTGCTTCGCCGCTCATATGACAGGAAGTACAACCGGCACTTGCATGTGTTCCAGTGCTGCTTGTACCATAACCACCGAGTCCTAACAGCATATTGGCATTGTTACTATAATGTGGACCAGCGTGGCTGGAGCTGACGTAAACAGAGTCTGCATGAATCTGTGAGCCATCACTCAATGTGTCAACATCTGCGTAGTATGAACCGTATTTACGTGCCTGGTGACAGCTAATACAGAGGTTTGAGCTTCCGCCCAGATCCAATTCACTACCATCTACCCTGTTGGTTACAGCAGCAGTCGTTCTGATTGGGGCTGTTAGATCTCCTTCAAGTGAACCGTGGTCCCCGTGACAGGTTTCGCAGGACACTCTTGTGGGATAAGGAACACCGGTAGCATTCGCGACATCGGAATTTGCAGGACCGGGATTTGCAGCAAAGGCAATGAAACCCTCGCTGGAATGACAGAGTGCACATTCATCACTGGCTCCGCGAGCTACAGCACTACCGAGTCCGTGTGCAGATGTTTCATAATCATCCCAAATAGCACCCATCACTTCTGTGGAATGACAATCAATGCAGAATTCGTTTGCGTCAGCGCCATCAGCACCATCAGTACCATCAGCACCATCAGCACCAGCAGTACCAGCAAGGCCATCTTCCCCAGCAGGACCTTCACAACTAACCGTAAACATCACCATCAGGGCCAAAACCAGGACAGCGAACAAGTTAAGTTTTTTACTCATTTCTTTCCTCCATGTTAACTTCTATTGTTAATTTCAATTAATCTTACGCTTGAGAAACTTCATCAAAATATTCCTATATATTGGAAAGCTTTGATGATGATAATAGTCATTATTGACAACTAATTATTCAAAAAAAATCCCACTAATTGACTCACTGCCAACAACTTAAAGCAATTTCAACTGCGGGTACAAAATTCTAGCTTGAGAAAAATCTATCAATTGCTATCATAGGCAATAAAGTGATTAGTATAATTGCGCAAATAGAATGCCACCACCTTGGCTAAAGCACAATATGTGCCTTAGTGAAACATCGCCCAGTGTTAGTAAAAATCGTAATCGAACAATCAAATATACCGAGGTGGCTTGTATTTGCAACCATGGAGTAAACATTCAATAATGAGGTGTTATTTATGGACCTACGGTCGCTCATTGAGTTTACTGCTCAATAATCAACACTTTAGGAGTGATGTAAAAAGGGAGTGAATTCAACTTGAATATTAAAAAACTTTCATTTAAGCATTTTCCGACCTTTGTAGCTAAAATGAAAAGTGCTTTCCGCTCACTCCCCTGGATATGATACCTTGATGTCCCCTCGAATCTGATCCATGGTTTCCATGATTTCGATGGTTTCATCAAGTGGCATAAGCGCATGTTCAATTTGACCTTCCTTAAGCATATCCATTACTGCTTGTGCCTCGTACTGGTGGCCATTTGAGGAGTGAGGTGTCTCAATTACCAGGGGATCCTCTCCCTGCTCTTGAAGGGTAATCTTGGCTGGTCTGACCAGCATACCATGGATTTCTAGGTAACCTTTAGACCCATGTAAGGTAGCGTTATTTTTTGAGAGATATCGCGTTGAGCAGCCAAGTTCTGCTGTTGCTCCCGAGGCATACTTGAAAATCATGGAGACTTGATCATCCACTCCAGTTTCATACAAGTGGGCGGCACTCATGATCTCCTCTGGTTTTCCAAAAAATGCTGAAGCCAGGGCGATGGGGTAAACACCTAGATCGAGCAGAGCACCTCCCGCCAGATCCCGGTTATAAATTCGGTGTTCTGGTCCCACATCGAATCGGAATGACAGATCAGCTTTAATATGATGCAACGCCCCCAGACGACCCTCCTCCAAAAGTTGCTTCACAACACCATACCATGGTTGAAATCGATTCCACATGGCTTCCATGAGAAACAGTTTTTTCTGTCTGGCCAGTGCAACAAGTTCACGAGCTTCTACTGCATTTATGGTAAACGCCTTCTCGCACAATACGTGTTTACCAGCATTCAAAGCATCGCTAACATTTTGAAAATGAAAATTGTGGGGTGTACCGATATATACAACCTCCACATCAGGATCTGCGTAAAGATCCTCATAAGTTCCATAGGACCTGGAAACCTTCCATTTTTTCGCGAAGACATCCGCGCTTGATTGAGATCGAGAACCTATAGCAAATATCGTTGCATCTTCAAGACTGGTTAAACCCTCGGCGAATTGGTTGGAAATACCACCGGTTCCAATCAGACCCCATTTATATTTTTTCAAATTTTATCCTCGCTTCATTTTAGGAGAAAAACTAAACCATCATTTCTACAGAAATAGGTAAATCGCGCTGAGGCGGAAAAGCAGATTGCATTCATCCACGTGCATGCAGATGGTTTTCTGCGAAGGCGGACAAAAAGTAAGAGGCCAGCAAAGCTGGCCCCTCTATCGTATTCCTAAAGGTCTGTTAGAGCAGAACTATTGCCCAAACCAATAAGAGAGTTTTAATGCGAACACATCATCAGCCTCAGAATCCAGCAAGCGGTTAAAATCCTTGGCGAAATCAAATTTGCCCTGGTTCTGAAAATCAGAGCCATTGTGAGTCCAGACAAGGAACATGGTGGAACCTGGTGAGAACTCCCAGCGCAATACCAGCGTTCCAACCAGGGCCTTGTAATTGAAATCAGGATTATACAGGCTGAAGGCATCTTCATCGCTACCACCAGTGGGATCGATCACAAAATTTTCATCTATAGTTGATCCTTCTTCACCATAGACCAAAAACTCATCAGACTCGGGTCGCTTGTACTCTTTGAAATTTGAATAATCCCCGACAGCAATGAAGGGCTGGAAATAACCTTCCAGAGAAAAGCGGGGAGTCACAGGAAAGTCTATACGAATATCAGCTGAAGTTACTGTCTGGTCCAACTGTGAGAAGACATAGCGCTTCCCATACATCTGGGTGTTGGCTGGATCATCCACTGCAGCGATGTATTGAGTCATATCTGTTTCCCAATAGAGGTATGGTCCAAAGGATAGATTAAGGCGATCACCAAGCTTCAGATTGAGATGCATTGATAGACCCAACTCATTTCCACCATCATCTTCTGAGCCCCAATCCAGAGACCATGAGTAGGAAATATTTTTGCGGTAGTCAGAATTGAGACCGACTCCAAAAAATGCACCTGGACTCTCAGGAACTCTAGGTCCCCCGCGTAAAGCAGTATTACTCAAATTCTCAAAAGAATAGCCACCATTCATGTTCAGGCTCCAAAAATTGACAAAGCGCAGCGATGCCATACTAAAAATAACATCCGCCGTATTAACACCTTCAAAATCATGGTTATTTGCATAAAGAATGTTGGCACTGGCAGAACGGATATAAGTACCCCTTTCCAACCATCGGTAGCCCGCGCTGATATGTTTGTTGATTACATCTGTGGAAAAGGTGAGACCAAGATCATTGGATTCGAAGCCTGGTGACACCCATCCGATAGCTGCATTAAATTGAACGTTCCCATCCTCTTTGTTGAGTTTAATCCGACCAGCGTGCCCTCGCATTGATGTCATTCCAGAATCCATTTCAACATGATTTGCATCGGGACGCTGGAAATAGTGACTAGGGCTTTGTTGCAAGCCAATCATCCTTGTTGTAGTACCACTGACCTGAGAAAATCCTCCCCATCCACCAATAGCCCAGCCCCTATCCTCCCCTAGAAATGCCCAGCCATCAACACCGAGACCGATGGCCTGACTTGATAACAGTTCAGCTGTGATATTTTGGGAACCTCCTGCACCAAATAGATTGCTATCATCCACGCCATCCATATAGCGATTCGTCAGGGTGGTCATAAGACCCAGTCCATAGCGTCCATCATTCATTTCTTTCAATGCGCGAATAAGATTATAGCTGGTGTAGGGTTCAACCTCTTCATCAACAATTTTGCCATTTTGATAGTAGCGGGCCTGTTCACGATTTGTGACAGCAGAAAGACCGCCAATTGACCAATTATTCCCTAGTTTTCCACTAATTTTTGCAGCTCCAAGAATGCGGGTTTCTGACGGTTGATCAAGTGAGTCAGATACAGCTGAGGACACATATCCCTGAGGTGGACGACCAATGCGACGGCTATAGAAGAAGCGCGGCTCGCTATAATTGACGCTGATATTGTTGGTGGGTCCACCATTCCCAAAATGAAAGATGCTCCGTCCCTCCAGGAAGAAGGGTCGCTTTTCATCATAATAGGTTTCATGATCGGATAAATTAATTGAAGAAGGATCTGCCTCCACCTGGCCAAAATCCGGATTTATGGTTGCATCTACAGTCAAGTTTGCACCAATACCCAGTTTGATATCCGCACCGATTCCGAAATTGCTGTCCTGACCCTCGATAAATGCATTATCCTTGCGAGTAGGCAGGTTGCTGGCGCTGGCTGTCACATAGGGAAGATATTCTCTACGTTTGGGCGGGTGAATATCGCGAATATTAGTGAGGTCGGCTGTGCGGCTCATGGCCCCACTTTCATTGAGAGGAAAATAGACGAAGTAGTCCCACTCCCCTGTTCGTTGGATATAGCGGGTGGGAAGAATTCCCCAGACATACTCCTGCTTTTCACTAAATCTTAATTGAGAAAGGGGTATACGCATTTCAGCTGTCCAGCCCTTATCATCTATAGTCGTTTTACCTTCCCAGATGCCATCCCAGGAATCATCGGTCCAGGAATCATTGAAATACACTTCATCGCGGATAGAACCGGCTGGATTAATCTGAAATGAGAATCCTGTGCGTTTATCATGGTATGAATCAATAATGACTTCAAAAATGTCTGCGTTTAGAAAGGCATCTCGACGTCCTATCCGACCCACAACAGAATCAGGACGATCATCCCACATGCGGGCTCCCACATAGATGGCAGCATCATCATAGGCGATCCACATATCAGTTTTCTGGGATGCTTTGGCACCATTAAATGGTTCGTATTGAATAAAATCTGAATAGCTGGTTCCGAGATACAAAGCCTCATCGAGCTTGCCATCGATAGAAAGTGGTTCTGAAATTCTAACAGCCTTGACTTCACGATCCCTGTAGTTGTTTGGATTAAAAGGTTCTTCGTAGGCAAGCAAGCCTGCCAATATGCTAAAAAAGAGAGTGATGTGTTTCATAATAGTCCCAATGTGTATGTTAGGCATCAACGTCATGACAGAATCAGTATTTTTCAGCTCTCACGGGTGTCATTAATGTGTGAGCAATATGATCCTGGCAAATTTTATTGAGTACATAGTTAGTTCTGTCTATGAGTATCATGGACCATATTGTGTCAATCCATATGCCAGTCACACATATGAACACTTATATGCAATATATACAGGTATATATCCCCGTATGAGTCAAGCCCTCTGGACTCAATAAAACATCAATTTGATTAGAATGTATATTTAATTGATATATCCTTTACTGGGCCGGGGATTCCCAGCTTTGGATATCATATATGTTAGGGTGAGATTGTGTTAGAAGCCTGGGTCCACAATCATCTCATCTTGTAGAGGGAGATTAGAATTATTTAATCAGAATCTGGTGTACAGATATAGGCCAAGCTCAACGGTTTTTCGAAAGAATACTCCGGGCATAACTTCGACCATAGACAGACACATCGATCAAGATTTCATTAAGTTCCAGTTCAAGATTCTGGAGCGCTTCTGGATTGCCAGATTTATTTATTACATCCAATAATTCATTCTTCTCAGCGAAATTCACGAGTTCATAATTGGGATCAGATACCAATTGGGCCGGGAAATTCCTTGCTATGGTTTTATCAAGTTGATGCGCTCTGGAATGAGATTTTTTGGCGATAACTTCACGCGGGAAACTGTCTACATAATGCGGGATAGTTCTTGCTGCAGACAAGGTTTGAATATGCAGATAATCCATATCATTTTCAAGATAAGCCCGCTCCAACAATTGTCTCTCCAGGAGCTCAATGGCCATATGTCTATTTGAAATCAGTTGAATTGCCTCATCCTTCATGCGACTACGGCCCATCATATCCATGACATTCATGACGATCATTTTAAAAGTGCCCACTCCAGGTAAAGCGTTGGCATGGTAGGGCTGTGATAAATCACCAAGATAGTGTAATCCCCACCCCATAAAGCGCCAACCCCAGTAATCATGACCCAGTCTAAAGGCCAGCTCGGAAAGTGTCTTGTATAGGTGAATTCTATATTCTGGATAGCATCGCTTGACAAAAGGTGCAACCATATTTATTAGAGCAGCTTCATGATAGAGCCCCATGTGAATAGGAGCCTGGGAACTGTATTCAAGTTTTGCATCTCCAAATGGTTGCGTCCCCATTCCATAACGCTGGCCCCATTCTGTGCCATTATCTTCAAATAGGCCGATGTCCAAGCCCAGATCAGGCTCATGGGTGGCGGAACCCAATACGCTCAGGGGGTCAATTTTTTGTCCGAGTGTTAGTTCTACGAAGACGACATTATAAAAAACGCTGTTCTCTTTCAGGGGAGTTACCTGCTCTGGTACCAGGATAGGCAAAGAATCAACCGCGGTGCCTGGTGTCAATTGGAGGTATGGAATCAATTTTGCCTCCGGATTCATCCGAATGGCCTCAATAAATCTGCGACGAACTGTTTCCTCGTCATTGCTTGCCCGAAAAGCGAGGGAATCAGGCAGCGGTGCATAGAAATCTAGATTCTTTATGGCCCACTCCTCCTCAGCCTTGAGTGTTTCTTCCAGTTCGAGTTCAGCCAATACGAGAAACTCTTGCAGGCTCGTCACTACAACATTCTCAGCTGAGGCCACTTCCTCCATGGAAGAAAAAACAGGCTGGGCTAATAAGGTATGTAGTTCCCAGGCGGAGGCAGGGAAGGAAATCAGGCTTAAAATACTTAGTACGAATATGCGTTTCCAGAATATCATTTTTATGAGAACCTTTGGTTTTTAAGATGTCCAATAGTCAGGTACAAGTGCTTGAAGCAAAGTAGTGGGAATAGTTAAGATTGGTATTTATTTCTCATACCTGCATCAGAAGTATTTACCAATTTTTCAAGCTATTCCCCGGCTTATTTCTGTTCGAAATTAGGGGAATATGCGTTTCAGGGGGGATAGCATCTAACTCGGGTTTTAAACTCTTATTTTAATTTATTTTTTCGAAAAAAGTGTCAACATCTGGTGTCGCAGTTCTTTCTCAAAGTCTTGATCTTTTTTGATGATGATGATTCCATCATGCTTTATTAAAAGCTCTTCCTGGGGAGTCATGGGTTTTCCGGTAATGATGACAACCTGAGGTTTGTTTGAGGGATTGTTCGCATTCAGATTTTCGAGGAATTTCATGCCATCCATTATGGGCATTTTTAGATCGAGGAGGATCAAATCTGGTGTATACTCCTCCATAAGATGGAGCGCTTCCTGGCCATTCCCGGCGGTTCTCAGTTCCAGATGGAGATCAGACAGATATTCGGAGATAAGCTTACGCATATCCGCATCATCTTCAACCAACAACACATCATGGGGCGCATTTTGAATATTTCTTCTGATAGCCCAGACCAGGTCATGCTGGTTAACAGGTTTTTGCACAAAATCTGTTGCACCAGGTAATTTTCCTCGATTTTCACGGGCAACAATACTTACCACCACGACAGGGATGTCAGCAAATTCTTTTTCAGCACGCAAGGCTGCCAGAAAAATGTCTCCTGTCTCATCCGGCATCTGGAGGTCAAGCGTAATAAGATCTGGCTTTTTACGTTTCACAGCGACCATAGCCTCAGCGGTCGATTTTGCCAATTCAAGTTCACACCGAGTGTCTTTAAGATAGTGTGATAGCAGAGTTAATGAATCAGGGTCATCATCAACCAATAAAATATGGTGCCCTTCAAAACTTCCAGTACGAGTATTTTCATGGGCACGTCCAGAAGCTCGTGTGGTCTGCCGGACTGATTCTTCTTCGCCTATAATTGGATCACCTGCAGGGATGGATATGATAAATGTGGACCCCTCCCCTAATGTGCTGGTAACCGAGAGGGTGTAGCCCATCAATTCACAAAAAGATCGACTAATTGATAATCCTAAGCCCGTTCCACCGTATTTTCGCTGAGTGCTGGAGTCAACCTGCTCAAACTCATCAAAAATATGTTCGATACGATCCTCGGGAATTCCTATCCCGGAATCAGACACATGAATGGCAAGAGGTCGATGCGTTTTGGCCTGGGTCACCACCTTGACAGTCACAGCCCCTTCTTTAGTAAATTTTATGGCATTAGACAGTAAATTTAAGAGGACTTGCTTCAGCTTGCCCGGGTCGGTCTGAATCTCAATTTGTGTGGAGTCAGACCAATTCGGTTCATTTGATCTAAATAAATAAGAGATACTTTGGGCGGCTAACAACCCGAAAAAGGAGCCAATAATGAGCCCAAAGTCAGAAGTAGAGAGACGAGTAAAAGCGATCAAAAGAAACA
>JABIFG010000045.1 GCA_018650795.1 Fidelibacterota bacterium | reverse complement strand
GATCTCAGTAACAACACCGGCACCAACAGTATGACCACCTTCGCGAATAGCGAAACGCAGTTCCTGCTCCATGGCGATGGGCTGGATCAATTCGATCGTTAAACTTACATTATCACCAGGCATAACCATCTCAGTTCCCTCAGGAAGTGAGGCTACACCGGTTACATCTGTTGTACGGAAATAGAACTGGGGACGATATCCTTCAAAGAAGGGAGTATGGCGTCCGCCTTCTTCCTTCTTCAAGATATAGACCTTAGCTTTAAACTTGGTATGAGGGGTCACACTACCTGGTTTGATACAAACCATTCCGCGACGTAACCATTCCTTATCTACACCACGCAGCAACAGACCAACATTGTCTCCGGCCATTCCGCTATCCAACAACTTGCGGAACATCTCTACACCAGTTACAGTAGTCTTCTTGCTCTCATCAGTGATACCAATGATCTCAATCTCTTCACCAACCTTGACAACACCACGCTCGATACGACCCGTTCCAACTGTTCCACGACCCGTAATTGAGAATACATCCTCAACAGGCATCAGGAAAGGCTTCTCAACGTCGCGCTCTGGTTCTGGAATGAAAGTATCAATAGCTTCCATAAGTTCCATAATGGAGGCGGTCTTGCTTTCATCTTCCATGTTGCTCAAGGCTTCTAAAGCTGAGCCACGAATGATTGGAGTATCGTCACCTGGAAAATCATACTCATCCAGAAGCTCACGAAGTTCCATTTCAACCAGGTCAAGTAACTCTTCGTCATCAACCTGATCAACTTTATTCATATATACTACCATGGAAGGCACGTTTACCTGACGGGCAAGCAGGACGTGCTCACGAGTCTGAGGCATGGCACCATCAGCTGCTGATACTACCAGGATAGCTCCGTCCATCTGGGCGGCTCCGGTAATCATATTCTTAATGTAATCAGCGTGACCAGGACAATCCACGTGGGCATAATGACGATTCTCTGTCTCATACTCTACGTGAGCTGTAGCAATAGTAATTCCGCGCTCCCGCTCTTCAGGGGCGTTGTCAATACTATCAAAGGATCGAACTTCACTCAATCCTTTGGCTGCTAATACCTGGGTAATAGCTGCTGTTAATGTTGTTTTACCGTGATCAACGTGACCGATCGTTCCGACGTTCACGTGAGGCTTGGTACGTTCAAATTTTTGTTTTGCCATTTTTAGTTCCTCCAGGCCTCTTGTTTAGCCTTTAGACTTTTCAAATATTTTCTCTGCAATACTCTCTGGGATCAACACATAGTGATCAAACTGCATGCTAAATACAGCGCGACCCTGTGTCAGTGAACGCAAATCCGTTGCATATCCGAACATTTCGGATAGTGGCACAAATGCATTCACAACTTGAGCATCTTTACGGGGATTCATGCCCTGGACTTTTCCGCGACGAGATGAGATATCCCCCATCACATCACCCAGGTACTCTTCAGGTACAACAACCTCAACAGCCATGGAAGGCTCCATTAGTTTCGCACCAGCCTTTTTACAGGCAGCCTGAATAGCCATGGATCCAGCAATCTTAAATGCCATTTCTGATGAATCAACATCATGATAGCTACCATCGTAAAGTTCTACACGTACATCCATAATGGGATATCCAGCAACCACACCATTTTTGAGTGCTCCCTGGATCCCCTTATCTACTGCGGGGATATATTCGCGAGGAATCGATCCACCAACAATTTTATTTTCAAAATGATAGCCTTTTCCAGCTTCATTTGGTTCCACGCGAATAACAACGTGTCCGTATTGACCCTTACCACCAGTTTGACGCGAGAATTTCGTGTCTTGCTGTACCTTTTTGGTGATAGTCTCTACATAGGCAACCTGAGGTGTACCAACACGAGCATTCACTTTAAATTCACGGAGAAGTCGATCAACAATGATCTCGAGGTGAAGCTCACCCATTCCGCGAATAATGGTCTGGCCTGTTTCATGATCTACATTCACGAGGAATGTTGGATCTTCTTCAGATAGTTTTGCCAGCGCCACAGTCAGTGAATCATTGTCAGCTTTTGACTCTGGCTCGATGGCTACAGAAATCACTGGTTCAGGAAAATCCATTGACTCGAGCACCAGAGGATGCTTTTGAGCACAAAGAGTATCACCAGTACGTGTATTGCGGAGACCAATGGCCGCTGCAATTTCACCAGCGTAAATCTCTTGACGTTCTTCACGTTTAATTGAGTGCATAATCATCAAACGACCAACACGTTCTTTTTTACCACTAATGGAATTGAGAACAGAGTCACCTGTTTTGACAGATCCAGAATAAACACGGAAGAAAGTCAACTTACCCACGTATGGGTCAGTCATAATTTTAAAAGCAAGGGCAGCAAACGGTTCATTCTCGTCTGCCTTCCTTGAGATAATTTTTTCATTGTCATCAATATCATGACCTTCAACGGGTGGAAGATCGAGAGGTGATGGCATATAGGCAATAATGGCATCGAGAAGTCTCTGGACACCTTTATTCTTGAAAGCAGAACCAACCATGGTAGGAATCATTGAACCATCAAGAGTAGCAGCTCGGATAGCAGCTGCAACTTCTTCAGGATCCAGATCTTCACCCTCTAAATACTTTTCAAGAAGTGAATCATCGTAACTCGCCACCTCTTCAATCAGGTGATGACGATACTCTTCAGCCTTCTCCACCATATCCTTGGGGATATCGCTATATTCAAAATGAGCTCCAAGGGAGCTATCATTATAAAGAATTGCTTTCATATTGAGGAGGTCGATAAGCCCTGTGAACAGCTCGCCTGCCCCAATTGGTAATACTATGGGAACGGGGTTGGCACCGAGACGTTTCTTAATCATTTCAAGTACGTTATAGAAATCCGCACCTGTCCGATCCATTTTATTAACAAAGGCAATACGAGGGACACCATATTTGTCAGCTTGACGCCAGACTGTTTCACTCTGTGGTTCAACACCACCTACAGCGCAAAACAGGGCAACAGCCCCATCAAGTACTCGCAAGCTTCGCTCAACTTCTACAGTGAAATCAACGTGTCCAGGTGTATCAATAATATTAATGCGGTGATCATCCCAGAAGGCGGTTGTAGCAGCAGAGGTAATGGTAATACCTCTTTCACGCTCCTGCTCCATCCAATCCATAGTGGCGGCACCATCATGTACCTCACCTATTCTATGAGTTCTTCCGGTATAATAAAGAATGCGCTCAGTAGTGGTTGTTTTACCAGCATCAATGTGAGCCATGATGCCAATATTACGTACCTTGCTAAGATCAGTATTTTTCACTGTTTACCTAAAGTGAGCAAAGGCTTTATTAGCCTCGGCCATACGGTGAGTATCTTCACGTTTTTTGATTGAACCACCCTCATTATTAGCTGCACCAATTAATTCGGCGGCCAGCTTCTCAGACATAGTCTTCTGTGAGCGTTTCTTCGAATAGGAAATGATCCAACGATAAGCCAAAGCTTGTCTGCGGGCAGTACGAACTTCAACAGGAACCTGATAGGTTGCACCACCAACTCGTTTTGATTTTACTTCAACGATGGGAGCTACATTCTCAATGGCTTTTTTGAAAAGTTCAAGCGGATCACTCTTGGTTTTCTGCTGAATAATATCAAAAGAACCATATAAAATCTTTTCACTTAAACCCTTTTTTCCACGCTCCATGAGGTAGTTGATAAAACGAGCAACTCCCACATCGTTGTATACTGGATCGGGTAAAATACTTCTTTTTTCTGGTCTACGTCTACGCATCAGTCAATTTCTTATGATTTAGGTCGTTTTGCGCCATAGCGTGAACGACTTGTTCTTCGGTTTTCAACACCGGCTGTATCCAATGTGCCACGAATAATATGATAGCGAACACCTGGCAAATCCTTTACACGACCACCCTCTATAAGAACGATAGAGTGTTCCTGCAAATTATGACCTTCTCCAGGTATATAAGCTGTCACTTCAATCCCGTTAGCTAAACGGACACGGGCCACCTTACGAAGAGCCGAATTCGGCTTTTTCGGGGTGGTAGTATAAACTCTTGTGCACACACCTCTCTTTTGAGGACAGGCTTTAAGCGCTGGTGCTTTCTTCTTCTTCACAAGGCTCTTGCGACCCTTACGCACCAATTGATTAATCGTTGGCATTTAATCTCCTTTTAAAAAGCCGCACAGTATAATTTCTGACCCTTGGGCAGTCAAGGTCATTTATTCACTTTCAGGCTCTGAATTTTCTCTCACGAAAGCCTTCGCTTCATCCCGTTTTTTCCTTACTTCCAGCACTTGTTCAGCGATCTCATTTGCTGGACCTTCTGCCTGGATTTTACCATATTTTGGCAGTCCGGTACCAGCTGGAATCAATCGACCAACGATGATGTTTTCCTTTAAGCCACGAAGTGTATCTGTCTTGGCGTTAATGGCAGCGTTGGTGAGAACTCGAGTAGTTTCCTGGAAGGAAGCAGCAGAAAAAATACTCTCTGTATTCAGAGATGCTCTGGTGATACCCAACAGTAAGGGTGTGTGTGTTGCTGGTTCAGCATCACGATATTCGGGAAGTGCTTTGCTATTTGCCTTTAGCTCAGCGACCGTTTCTTTCATTTCGGCACGATCCACAAGCTGATACTCGGTATACTCAGACTCACCTGGTTTTTCAACAACGACCATTTCGAGTACTTTGGCATTATCAGCCTGGAATTGAAATTTATTTACACGATCCTGATGAAGACTTTGTGTATCACCTGGATTCTCAACCTGAACTTTTTGCATCATCTGACGCACAATGGTTTCAATGTGCTTGTCATTGATTCGCACACCTTGCAACCTGTAAACTTCCTGAATCTCATTAACGAGATATTCCTGAACTTCACGCTCGCCCTTAATGCGGAGAATATCCTTCGGTGAAACTGGTCCCTCACAGAGTCTATCTCCAGCCTGGATATTATCACCATCCAGAACAATGATATGACGACCGTAAGGAATTGAGTACTCATACTTCACAGCATCAGGAGTTTCCACAAGAATGGTACGAACACCACGCTTGAGATCACCATAGTGAACGATTCCAGCAACCTCCGTTACAACAGACGGATCTGCAGGGTTACGTGCTTCAAATAATTCAGCAACACGTGGCAGACCACCGGTAATATCAGCCGTTCTAGATTTTCCCTTGAGGAATTTTGCGAGTGTGGTACCAGCAGGAATCTTCTGTCCATCATCAACGGTCAAAACAGCACCCACTGGAAGCACAACATCTTTTCCAATGAGGACACCTGATTCATCACAGATTTCCAGACGTGGAGTCATTCTCATTCCACGGGCATCAGTAATTGTACGTTCGATCTTGCCGGTTTCTCCAGACTCTTCCACAAAGGTCATATCTTCAACGATTTCTACAAAACGAATCGTTCCACCAGTCTGAGCAATGATGAAATCAGTACGTGGATCCCAGCGGACAAGCCCCTGACCCTTGGTAACTTTCTCACCATCAGCCACTTCAACTGTACTGGCATAAGGAACAATGGCACGCGTTAAAGCGCGGTTATTTTCATCAACGATTTCAAGATAATTGTTACGAACCAGCGCAATCCTGCCCAGGTCCTCTGTTTGGTCTGTTACACGTAAACTTGGAGAATAGCGGATAGTACCAGCAAATTTCGCTGACATTTCACTCTCTTCAATAATACGGGCAGCCGTTCCACCAATATGGAAGGTACGGAGTGTCAACTGAGTTCCTGGCTCACCAATAGCCTGGGCAGCCATGATACCAACAGCTTCACCAGCATTTACCAGCTTGGCTGTGGACATATTACGTCCGTAACATTTGGCACAAACTCCAAATTCAGCTTCACAAGTGAGTACGGAACGAATACGAACTTTTTCCACATTCGATTCAGCAATCTTCATGGCCAGAGCTTCATGAACCAGAACACCAACTTCAGCAATCATCTCATCAGTCAGCGGGTCAAAAACATCTTCCTGAAGCACGCGACCCTTGATACGGTCCTGAAGTGGTTCAATGACGTCTTCACCCTGTTTTAAAGCTTTTACATCAATACCACTGATGGTTCCACAATCCTCAAGACGGATAACCACATCCTGGGCAACATCAACCAAACGACGTGTGAGGTAACCAGCATCAGCCGTTTTCAGAGCCGTATCGGCGAGACCTTTACGAGCACCGTGAGTGGAAATAAAGTATTCCAGAACCGAGAGACCTTCCTTGAAGTTAGAGGTAATCGGGGTTTCAATAATTTCGCCCTGACTACCTTTCAAGGATTTCTGAGGTTTGGCCATCAATCCACGCATACCGGCCAGCTGTTTGATCTGATCCGAAGATCCACGAGCACCAGAATCGGCCATCATAAATACGGAATTAAATCCATCATCATGGGCCCGTAGAGCATCCATCATCATACCAGCAACCTGGTTGGTAGTATGTGTCCAGATATCCAAAACTTTATTGTATCTCTCACCTTCAGTTAACCAACCAGCCTTACGATCGGCGTTAACCTTGTCAACTTCCTTACTAGAACGATCCAGCAAGTCAGTTTTCTTCTCCGGAATCAGAATATCAGAAAGACCAATAGACACACCACTTTTTGTGGCATATTCAAATCCTAGTTTTTTCAAGTCATCAAGGAATTTCACAGTCAGGAAATTGCCTGCGAAACGCATGACATCACTGATCAAATTCTCAAGACGTTTCTTGGTGATCAGTTCGTTCATGAAGGGATAACCTTCAGGAAGTACGTCATTCAAAGTAAGGCGACCAGCGGTGGTTTCTAACAGTTCACCATCCATGCGAACCTTAATCTTGGCATGATAGTCCAGATGCTTTGCCTCTACAGCAAGGTACACTTCGTCAGGTGAGGTAAAGATCATTCCCTCCCCCAAAGTTCCAGGTCTGACTTTGGTCAGATAATAGCAACCAATAACCATATCCTGCGAGGGTACCGTAATCGGTGATCCATGAGCAGGATGAAGAATATTGTGACTGGAAAGCATTAGCATACGTGCTTCAGTGATCGCTTCCGCTGAAAGCGGTAGGTGAACAGCCATCTGGTCACCGTCAAAGTCAGCATTGAAAGCTGAACAAACAAGTGGATGCAGACGGATAGCACGTCCGTTAATGAGTACGGGCTGGAAAGCCTGAATACCCAAACGGTGAAGCGTTGGAGCACGGTTAAGCATCACAGGGTGATCTTTAACCACGAACTCCAGTACATCATAAATTTCTGGCTGCTTCTCTTCTACAATAACCTTGGCCTGTTTGGGCGTTTTAGCATAGTTCCTAACAAGAAGCTCAGATATGATATGTGGCTTGAACAGCTCGATGGCCATTTCTTTTGGAATTCCACATTCATGAAGTTTTAGATCGGGTCCAACAACGATAACTGAACGACCAGAATAATCGACACGTTTACCCAGGAGATTCTGACGGAAGCGACCCTGTTTACCTGACAGCATATCAGACAATGACTTAAGTGGTCGGCGTGTACCTGATCGAACGGCACTTTGCTTACGACTGTTGTCAAACAGTGAATCCACAGATTCCTGAAGCATTCTTTTTTCGTTTCGCAAAATCACATCTGGAGCTTTAATCTCCATTAGTTGACGTAAACGATTATTACGAATAATTACGCGGCGGTACAGATCATTGAGATCCGAGGCTGCAAAACGGCCACCATCAAGTGGAACGAGGGGTCGTAATTCAGGCGGAATCACAGGCAGAATAGTCAGCACCATCCATTCAGGACGGTTCGGCACATCACCAGGTTTTGTATCGAAGGCCTTGATCATACGAAGACGCTTCAGAGCGTCAGCCTTCTTCTGCTGACTTCTCGTGGTCTTCACAATTTCCTTCAAGGCAATCATGTTCTTTTTGATTTCAAGTTCACGCAACATGGAAAGGATTGCTTCACCACCAGTTTTGGCGATAAATACATCCTCCTCATCAGCTCCAAGAGCATCAGGACCATAGATGGCATCTAACTCGATAAAGTCTTCTTCATCCAGAATCTCACCAGGTTCTACATCGGCTTTTCCAGGGGAAATGACAACATAGGACTCGTAGTAAATAATGCGTTCCAGATTTTTAGAAGTCATACCCAGGGTATGAGCCAGCGTTGATGGGATCGACCTGAGATACCAGGTATGCACAACTGGCACAGCCAGTGTGATATGACCCATTCTTTCACGGCGAACTTTTTTACGGGTTACTTCGACACCACAACGGTCACAAATGATTCCTTTGTATCGGATTCGTTTGTATTTTCCACAGTGGCATTCCCAATCCTTGACAGGTCCAAAGATACGTTCACAAAACAGACCATCTTTTTCCGGCTTATAAGTACGATAATTAATGGTCTCTGGCTTAAAGATCTCACCACGGGACTCGCGCAGAATCTTCTCAGGCGAGGCCAGACGGATCGTTATCTCGGTAAAGTCGTTGACTACAGATTTATTAAGCAAAGGACAACTCCCTTTTTACTTTAAT
>JABIFG010000044.1 GCA_018650795.1 Fidelibacterota bacterium | reverse complement strand
TAGATGGCAACTCCCAAATAAGTGAAGTGATTACAATCCAATCCACTTTGGATGTGGTTCCACGCACCTGGGGATCTTTAAAAGCTCTCTTTAAATAAAATCAACTGACAATTGGAATGATTAATATCCGCTGAGGCGGATATTTTATTTAATGGACGTTTGCAGACACACTGGACATTGAGCTCGTCGAAATGTCCACATAGTGCCACGGTGTTTTGGCTTCGACCAATCTGCGCTGTTAGCTTCGACTTGGCAGGCAAGCTCAGCCGCCGGTGTCCACAAGTTTCAAGTCTCAACTGAGTCGACCTGGCCAGCCATTGTCAACTGATTACAATATCCAATTCGTGTTCATTCGAAAGATTTGTGTCATTCGTGTCCAAAATCAAACCGATTTTCACAACGAAACCGACGAATGGAACGAAAAGCCCACAATTCCATTCGTCATCTTCGTAAAATTCGTTGTAAAAAAGAAAGAGTCTTTTAATGACACTCCAAAATAGTACGGGCAGGTTCTACCAAATATCGGTATCCATTATATAAAGTGTAAAAACCATAGATGATGACTGACAGGGCTGCCAGTTGGGTCATGATATGACGGAATTTTAACTTCTTAAACAGACCAACAAAAAAGCCCAGACTAAACAGGGCCGGAATAGTACTCAAGCCAAAGATAAACATCACGAGGGCACCATAAACAGGGCTGGCTGTACTGGCAGCGGTGATGGCAAAGAAATACACAAATCCGCATGGTAGTAACCCATTCAACATTCCTAGAAAATAAAATCCCAGGAGTGATTCACTTTTCAAGAGATTCTTAAAGGTTGTTTGATACCACTTTGAGCTGGCAAATGAAGTTTCAAAAAGTTTCAACACATGCAGTTTGCCCAGGAGGGACAGACCAGCAATGACCATGGCTACACCAGCAACAATCCACAGGATACCATTGGTGGTATTGTTAAACACAACCACTCCGCCCAGGATGCCAAAAACAGCACCGAGAACGGTATAAGTAGTAACTCTTCCAAATGAATAAAGCAGATGAGAGATGGCCTGAGCGGTTTTGCTACGGTCTTTTTCCAGACCTGCTGTAGAATAGGCGATGACGATCCCACCGCACATCCCGATGCAATGGCCAAAAGATCCCATAAAGGCGATAGTTATAATAGAAATGATATTGACAGTTTCCATCATGGCTCCAGGAGTTGTTTACGGAAACTCAAATTTGCCATGGTTTCACCATTAAGCATGGCTTGCTGCATGATCGTGAAATCAATGAAGCTGTCCTGATATGTCTTATATGCTCCAAATCCGTACGACATAGGTGTTTGATCCGTACGACTATACCACGCATGTCTTCCATCAATCCACTCGCCAGAGGGTAAATCCTTTACCCAGACAATTGCCTCATCTTTAAAGGGCCGGGCACTTAACCAGGCAGCCATACAACCATGGTCATCAAAAAACCAGGTTTTCCCATCTGGAGCTACAACCTGAGAAGCAAAATTCAGATCATTGATAACCATCCCGCATTCACTACCCTGAAATTTACCCACCGTCATCTTGACTGGCTGTTTACTGGTATTGCCCTCATAAACCACCGTCATCTGCTGGGATTTCCCCAATAAAGAAAAGATGGTAATGATGACCACGATAAGCATGAGGATAATGATAATTGGTTTAATGGTTTTCATAGTCCAAGAATATATTTGCTAATTGTGAAATGTATATAGAAACCTGTGAACTGGAGCTACTTATCTTACAGAATTATCCAGAAAGTTCATTATCTACCAGATCCGGATTCTCGCTGGAAAAGTTCTTATACTCTTTTCAAAAAGATGTAAATTTGCGGACCCATAGAACACTCAAACAATTTTTCGAAAAGGTGGATTATATGAAATGGTGTAAACTGACTATCTTGCTGATTATATTTGTTTCTGTGATCCCGGAAATACTTCTTGGGAAGACAGCCTCTCCAAAAACGCTCACGGTCCAAATGAATTTTAATGATTCTGATGGCATGCTATTCAATGAAAAGGTTATCCAGACTTTTGTTGAGATTAAAAACAATTCAGCGGATACCGTCTCCATGCAAATTACCTGGAAAATTGAAACAGATACTTGGCGTCCCCTCATGGAGATGGATGCTCACTTAGATATAATGCCCAATGTGGATCGCAGTGCTTATTGTCCCTGGTTTGAACTGCCAGGTCCCGGTTTCTATCATATCAGCGCTATGATTACAACAGAGAAAGATGAAATTTACGCTGCCTCAAAGGTTGTCGGTATCGATCCTGAAAAGATTCCAGCCACTACAGATGCTATGGACGACTTTGACTCATTCTGGAAGGAATCCTTAAGAGCTCTTGATAAAATTGATCCAAAATTCAAAGTTATTCCACAAAAACGTGACAAAAAGGCGAAGACAAAATTGTTTAAAATCGAAATGCAAAGTTGGAATGGACTCACTATGCGGGGATGGCTGGAAGTTCCTAAAAAGCGCGGGAAATACCCCGCACTTTTGAGGGTCCCTGGATACAATAGTAATAAAAAACCCATTGATAAATATGATGATCTCATCGTCTTGTCCTTTAACCCAAGAAGCCATGGTGAAAGTGACGATGGGGAAGATGCAGAAATTGACATGTGGATTCGAGGTTTAGATTCCGAACAGAAATACTATTATCGAGGTGCTTATCTCGATTGCATTCGTGCTGTTGATTTTCTTGAAAGTAGAAAAGATGTAGATCAGGATCGAATTGCTATCTGGGGCGGTAGCCAGGGCGGCGGATTCGCCTTTGCCACGGCGGCACTGGACGAAAGAATCGATCTATGCATCGCCGATATTCCGTGGATGTGTGATTGGGATAATTTCTTTGCCATTACTCACTGGGCTGAAATAGGCGATTGGTTTGCATCAAACCCGGACCAAAACTGGGCTTCCATGCTGAATACATTAAGCTATTTTGATACTAAAAATATGGCTGACAGGATTAGTTGCCCGGTTATCATGAGTATTGGTCTTCAAGATGCTGTTTGTCCGCCATCAACCAGTTTCGCGACATACAATCTCATCAATAGTCCAAAGGAGTATACTGTCTATAAGCATTCTGGACACTGGCAACCTAAAACTCATTACGAGGATAGGTTTGAGTGGTTACGTGGCCAATTTAATATGGACTAAGCTTTGACGGGGTTACCCCAGTATATGGAT
>JABIFG010000356.1 GCA_018650795.1 Fidelibacterota bacterium | reverse complement strand
TTGAATGGGCATCCCCTTCGCTTCTTTGTGAGGAGATTTGATTGTTCCAATCTGATGATATGTATATGTCTTTTCAGTCATTATTTTTGTCGGTATAACGCTTTAGGCTTGAGCTGCTTCCTGAAACAGGCTCGCTTTGTTCGATAATTGTATCCCTCCACGTCATTTCTGTGAATTACTCCCCCTTATCTATTGCAATCTACTCAAACTTCACCTTGGGCAAACCATTCACAATATCCACAGTCTGGACACTCACATTGATGAGACTTAGAAGCAAATCTAGGATATATCGAGGATTTCCAACTTCTTTAGCCCAGTCATTTGGATCATTCTTTATACCACTGGCTTTATGTGTTGTCACCTGATAGCGTTCCATGATCCATTCAATGGCACTTTTACCATTTACGACATATTGATATGCCTTATCAGGAATGTTAGAAACGGTTATTTTGCTATTATAGATGATAGTATGTTTCTCATCCTTTTTTGGGAATCTCATTTTAGTGACTTCAAAGAATTTTGCAGGCTCTCCAGTAACTTTGACACCTTTATATGGAGGAACAGCCTCATACTCGATATGGAGGTCAGCCAGCGCTCTCCCAGCCTTACTGAATTTCCAGAAATCTCGCACGTCATCGACAAGTGGTAATCTTGGAAGCATCTTGTTTAGATCATTTGAAAATGCTTTGCGGTAATCAGGACTGTGTAAGAACCCATATACATAATAGAAAATTTCTTCCTTCCCGATAGTCTTGCCATATTGATCGTGCGCTCTTTTAAGAATGAAATTGGTAATACCATCCTTCATAACCAATCCCTTTGCTTTCGGATTAGTAAATAAGTTTGGAGACTTACTTTCTGATTCCTCAAAATAATAAAGAGGAAAACATTGGGAATCACCATTGAAGTGCAAATCTGGGATTGAATCTGCCACTATGACTGAGAAATCATTTTTACCACCTGGAGCAGGAACACAAATCACAAGATTATCTGTTTCAGATTTTGGGAATAGTTTTGGGATTTGATAAATCATTTCATTCAATGATTTTGAGAAATATAGGAACTGTTTGAAAAATGGTCGATATTGGGTAGGTCTAATCGTACCCATATTAAGCAAAATCTCCTTGTTTTTACCAATATCCCATTCAAGGGCTCTTGTCCAACTAATCTGCTTTTCTGAGTACTTTAAAGAGCTCTTAACTTTGGCTTTTGGATCGACCTCTAAAACCTTTTGAAACCTTGTTCGCTCGGAGTTATAAAAATTTAGAAATCCCTGAATGTTGCTCTTGAGCAGATGTTTATTTGAATTGTAGCACCAAGCATCTCTTTGTGTCTTTAATCCATTTGAATAATAGGGAACGAAAAATGTATTGCTCTGTGAATCTTTTTTCTTTTCCCCAACAGGAATAAATGTTTCGTAAGCATCATTCCTCTGATTAATCCAATCACCAGATTCATTTGGATGTATTCTGTCTAATTTTAATCGAGAATTATGAATTGTTGAATAATCTACCAACTTTGCCAACTTCTCTTCACGTTTCAGATAATCCCCAATATCATGGTAGTAGATTTTAGCCTTTGTAGGTTTAGCACTTGGCTTTTTAACTAGAAGAGTAATAGCGATTGGAGTTCTAGATCCTCCTCCGAATACATTGCCCGCTTCCTTCCTTCTCAACTCTCCTTGGGTTCGGGCATTCCCCCTCGTATTGAATACATAAATCGAGGAGAATTCATCTTCTAGAACTTTCCTAAATCCATCTTGAGCATTTCCATCAAGCCAAGAACCATTACTCACATAACAGATTATACCCCCATTTTTTGGATCAAGTCGGTCTGTACTCCATCGAAATGCTTTGATATACGAATCATATAAGGAGTTCTTATTTGTTGCCTTTGTTCTGCTCGCATAGGTTTCAGCTATTCTTTTATCGAGCTTATCATATGATTGATTTTGAGCATTATCATTTGCTGACTTTTGTCCTACAGAATATGGTGGATTTCCCATAATGACCTGAACAGGAGCATTCTTCTGCTCAACCACTCTTGCTGAGTTCTGGGGAAACATATCTGAGAATAGCTTATTACTATCATCCGTTTCTCCTAATTGAAATGTGTCTGTTAAACAGATTCCATCAAAGGGAGTGAAAGACTCTTCACCAAGTATATCATGAAATGCATTTTCAATATTTATGGCTGCGATGTAATATGCCAGAAGAACTATTTCGTTAGCATGAATCTCAGATGTGTATTTGCGTAATAAATCTTTCTTATCAATTAGCCCGCTTTGCAGCAGTCTGGTGATAAATGTGCCCGTGCCAGTAAATGGGTCGAGGATATGCACATTCTCATCTGTAACACTTCTTTTAAACTCCTTCTTTAGAATATCATTAACCGAATTGATAATGAAATCAACTACCTCAACAGGAGTGTAGACGATTCCCAGCTGATCAACCATTTTTGGGAATGCCGTCTTAAAGAACTTGTCGTAGAGTTCGACAATAATTTTTTGTTTCCCTTCAGCATTGTCAATACCCTCAGCCCGTTTCTTCACTGATTCATAAAATTTCTCTAGAGCTAAAGAGTCTTTCTCAAATGTCTGGTCTTCCAATATTTCCATCATCCCTTGCATGGCGATCGAAACAGGATTGTTCTTAACGAAGGAATAGCCTTCAAAGAGAGCTTCAAAAACAGGTTTCGTAATAATGTGTTGTGAAAGCATCTCAACCGCTTGTGCTTGATTGATACTTGGATTAATATTTTTCTGCAAACCTGATAGAAACTTATCAAATTCATTCTGATGACGAGAATCTGAGCCTACCAGATATGTTATCCGCTCAATCTGTCGCTCAGCAATTATAGCTACATCTTTGGCCCATTTCTCCCAATAAACTCTATCCCCTACTTTTTGGACTAGCTTCGCAAATACGCTGCTTTTTAACTCCTCAAACTGCAATGAGATTTGCTTCTGAAGATCATTCCAGGCCCGGTCAGTTCCACCTTGCCCTTTACTTCCCTCGATCCCACCAACAATTATCTTTGATGACTTTCGTTTGTTTAGCGAAATTTTGTTAACTGTGGCGTTGAACCGTTCATCATGTGCTCGCAAGGCATTAAGTACCGTCCAAACCACCTTAAATCTTTCATTGTCATTCAAAGCCTTGTCTGGCTCTACATCCGAAGGAATAACTACGGGTATGATGATGTAGCCATATTTTTTACCTGGGGCTTTTCGCATTACACGCCCCACAGATTGTACTACATCAACTTGTGAGTTTCTTGCTGACAAAAACAATACAGCATCAAGAGATGGAACATCAACTCCCTCACTAAGGCATCTCACATTATTGAGCACTCTGCACTCTCCTGAGTCCGCAGATGTAGATTTCAGCCAACCTAGTAATTCATCCCTCTCAGGTGCCGACATCGTACCATCAATATGCCGAGATGATACTTCAACCATCTTTTCACGTTGCTTGGCATTGATGACATCTAAGTATGCATCAGTGGTTGCGTTAAAAGCTTTTGTGATTCGCTTGGATACTTTGATGTTTTGGCAAAATGCCACTGCCCGTTTCATGGGGTCTGGATCGGTGCTCTTTAATAATCCTTCATCACCCAAAACCTGTTTTGATAGCGCATTTACACAGCCGATTAACTTGGAAGCATCGTCAGAGCTGATTTCGCTTTCTGCGTTAACAAGTGCTTTTTGGACATGTGGTGCAACATCCTTATCGCTTAAAGTGAGTATGAGAACTTTATAATCAGTTAGAAGATTATGCTCAACCGCCTCCCCGAATCCAATCCTGTACATTTCCTCGCCATAAATAGCATGGTCGTCCATAGAGCATAGGATGGCATCTGCTTGGGCAGCTTTACTTTTAGCATCGTCTGTATATAGACGAGGTGTCGCAGTCATATACATGCGCTTAGCAGCTTTAATAAAGCTATTATCATGTACTTTAATGAAGGCTGATGAATCTTCTGGTGATAATGCTACCCCAGTAGTACGATGCGCTTCATCACAGATAATCAGGTCAAATACACCATAACCACTTTTCTTATTTCTCCTAATTAGCTCTGCTTGAGCCTCAGCAATAACATTTATGGATTGGTATGTAGAAAATACTACTGTCATGCCCGACTTGCTTGATCGCTTCAAATGTTCAAGCTGTTTGTTTATCTGCTCAACATCTGTTGAAGCGGGTAGAGCTAGATCAACTACACTTGTTAATACTGAGTCCTCATATTTCGTATGTTTTCTAGTAATTCTGGAATCAGAACAAATACAAATTGGGTGAATACCACCTGTTGTATCAGAAGACCACTCACGTAACGTCTGCCCCAACAGGGTAATAGATGGTACAAGGAATAATACTAGACCTTCCCCATTCGTCTCTTTTTCAGCTATTCTAAGAGACGTGAATGTTTTTCCGGTTCCACAGGCCATGATTAGCTTTCCTCGATCATGTCCCTTATAGTGATTGTGAACTTGATCTAAGGCTTCTTGCTGGTGTTTGTAGAGCGACTTCTTGGTTGTTCTAGCGAGATCTCCAGTCAAGCCCTTGTCTAATTTCTCCCAATCAATGGAAGATTGTTCTAATTCATATAGGTTTAGCCTGGAGACTGGAGGGCTTTGGTTTTTTATTGTCTCAGAAGCGTTTATTCCCCAATGGTTTGTAGTTGAAATCCATAACCGATGGGAGAATTTTACTTTTTGACCGCTTGAACTGAAGAACTCTCTACTTGAGGTAGAGAGAAAGGAATCTACTCCCTTTTTATCAATGATTGATTTTTCTTGATAGCACTTGCACTGTACCGCCCAATATTCTCCTTCATGAGTTAGGGCTACTAGATCAATACCGAGATCTTTGCTCCCAAAATCTTTACGACCGGGGAACTCGTTCCACATCCACACATATTCAAACTTATCTGCGTAAATAGGGTCAGTCTGCATGAATGCCTGCATGAGACGTTCAAACCGCTCTCCTTTGTCACGTTCAGAGAATGATATATTACGATATTTTTCAAGAATATCATTAAAGCTGAAGCTTTTCACCATTGGGGACCCCTGATTTATCAGACATGCAATTTTGCACCAAAAATAAGATTAAGGCTGGATAATACTATTTCATTTTGGAGAAATGTTCAGAGGGGCTTGGTATTGTTAACTCAATTTTCGTAAGCGGCTTCAAATTCGCCCTCCCCAAAACAGACTCGATTGGTAAGATAATTGTATCCTTCCGCGCTATAGGAAACATCCAATCTAATGTATATCTGTCTTTCACGGTTTGTCCTCATCGTGAAGAATATATTATGCAAAACAGAGTAATTTGTAGGCTAATAAATGCTTATCAGCAATATCCCTTACATCCTTCAACCCCGGGTAGGCAGAGTAATTTGGTTTTCCAATACTTTCTGATTTGGCTATCTTTTTTATTATCCCCGGATGTCTGTCCGCTAATGCATTTACAAGTTTATCCTTGGGCCAAGTTTTCCTGTAATGAACTTTATTAGACTCACACAATTTCAGTAACCGCTTCTTCGTAATGGCTGACTTTATCTCGTCAGGTGAAGATGCGAATAGAACCAAGCCAGAATCAGTCAATTCCTTTGAAGTTTGCTTTACGTTAATACCAAGGCTTCGGATTTGAAAATTTGTAAACTCAGGCAATGCCCCTCCTTTTCTCCCCAAAGTATAGAATAGGTGTAACCGAGCTGCTGGTGAAACTGTAACAAGTTTTGCCTGTAGGGCTGAATCAATTTTTTCAGTCGGGATTGATTCAATTTTAAACACGTCAAAGTACCCTCGACTTCCTATTTTATCAAACAATCCATCTACCCAAGAGTTTGCCTTATCTGCTAACGATTCAAGATTATTTGACCATACTGGCTGATGCACAACATTTGCCCATGCGATTAGCCCCGGAATCCCATCATTAATTGCAAATGCTCTATGACTCCCTCCTTTTTCGATGACTATGAAATACGCCATTAATTCTGCTAATGCGAGCGGGGATTCGAATGTAACGTATTTCTCGAAGGGCATTGAAAACACTTCTTCAATGCTGGCATACATCCACTGCAATGTGTCCTCATCGTCTACCCCATGAACACCATCAATTACTGCGCACATTACTTTCAAAATACTTATTTTATCACCCACCATTATTCGGTCTGCAATAAAGGGGATTAGGTCCGTACATGGGATACGAGAATTGGGGGAATACCTTTTTGATAACAGTGGGTATTTTTTATATCCTAATCCTTTTATAGAACTCATGAACGATTCTAATGACTCAGGTTGAAATTTTTCCTTGTAAGGATATGAATTTGATCCCTTAAATAATTTGGTACCAACAATGAAAAGTAGCATTAGCCCACCACCAATACTGGAAGCGATAATGATAACATTTCGCACAAAATGTGGACTCTGAACCCATATGCTAAACACTCCGTAGAGATAGAACAGAATAAATAGGGCACCGAAGCCAATCAGGTATTCTGAGATGGAAACATTAATGCCGGGTTTTCTAGACATCGATAATTACAATATACAATTAAGCGTAAGCTTTATGAATCCCAAATATTCCACACTGTAAACCGAGGTTGCAGGCACATTATGTATTCTCACCTCCTATTGTCTTCGATTTTGTCATATACTCTCCGCATTTTGGACAACCATGCCGAACCTTCCAAGGCACAACATTAGACGAATTACAGTCCGGGCAGCGATTTAGGAAGCTGGGTACGACATCTTGATCGTCAGTAAACATTCCACCATGAAATGCTATGGGAACTTCGACTAGGGATTTACATCCCAGACAATGCCTGGTATCAACTGTAGCAATGGGTGCTTTATCAGGTTCGTCCCAAACTTCTGCGGAATATCCACAGGAATGACATTTATACTTGGATCTAGTACTCAGTTTGAACCCCCAGATTATGAATTAAACGTGGAGGAAGGTAGTCGGTGCAGGGGGAATATCAATTAGAAGAATCGAACTCTTCCTGATCTGACCAGCTGAAGTTGCTGCGCCAGGGGGCAGCCCGTTTGCCCAGATAACAATCCTGGACAAGCCGATGTATGTTAGCTGTTCCCAGGACGACACACGGAATTAAAAAGCCCCCGAAGAACGAAGATGCTCAACGAGGGCTTAGGGGGGGATATCTTAATATAATGGAGTCAGTGATCAACGACAATG
>JABIFG010000355.1 GCA_018650795.1 Fidelibacterota bacterium | reverse complement strand
GTATTGCTTAAACGCTGGGTGAAACCTGCAGGGTTACCACAGATAACACATATGGCTAGATTTTTAGTTACATATTCTGCATCAATAATGAGTTCGGGCATGGGACCAAATGCCTTGGCTTTATAATCCTTTTCCAGACCTGCAACGATCACACGTTTTTTCTGCTTTGCCAGAATTTGGCAAACCTCAACAATCTCGTCATCGAAAAATTGAGCTTCATCAATACCAACAACTTGAACGTGCTTTGCCAGAGGTAGTATATCTTTAGCCGTCTTTACCCTGGTTGACTCCAGCTGTTGTTGACTATGTGAAACAATATGATCCTCACTAAATCGATTATCAATATCAGGTTTAAAAATAGCGACATGTTGGCGAGCTATCTGAGCTCGTCTGAGTCTTCGAATAAGCTCTTCAGTTTTCCCGCTGAACATTGAGCCGGTGATGACTTCAATCCAACCGCTGTGATGGGGCGTTAGGTGCTCCATAGCTTGACTATCTCCTGAATATTTTGTTTGAATCCGACTCTTATGAGTCCAAATCCTGTTGACCGAAAGCGTGGGGCAATAATTTTGAAGCGCTTGTTTCTTGACAGGCTCCGGTTTCATCGACCAATGTAATCGGGATATCTCCACATAATTCCCAAATAACCTGACGACAGGCACCACAGGGGCTGACCCCATTTTCTGTGGCGACCACCAGATGTGTGAAGGTGTTTTCACCTGCTGCTATTGCTGAAACGAGGGCGGTGCGCTCTGCGCAAATGGTAAGACCATAACTGGCATTTTCCACATTACAGCCCTGGAATATTTTCCCACTTGATGTCTCTACTGCTGCCCCAACGTGAAAATTTGAATAAATCGCATAAGCGTTTTTTCGAGCGTTAGTGGCGGCCTCAATAAGTTTACTTCGCATTATGAATTCCTGCTTAGTCGATATTTGTGATAAATACTGTAAATGACTAGTCCAATAACAAATCCACCGATGTGTGCAATATAAGCAGTAGCATCCTGAGGTGTCAGTATTTCGAATAAAAATTGTGTCGCTATCCAGATTCCTATGAACCAGGCTGCTCGGATTTTCAGAAAGAGAACAAACAGTGTCCAGGTCAGAATTTTGGCCCTGGGGTATCGGAGGGCATAGGCGGCCAATACACCTGAGATAGAGCCAGATGCTCCAATGAGCAGACCAGGACTGGTGGCACCAAAATATGGATCAAGGTAGACTTCAAATAATGCAGCGCCAGCCCCACAACTGAGGTAAAAAAATAGATAGAATCGTCGTCCCAGTGAGCCTTCCATATTATCACCAAATATGTACAGGAAGAGCATGTTAAAAATTAAATGGCTCCAGCTGCCGTGGAGAAATTGATGTGTAATGAGACTGGGGAAGGCCTGAAACGGATGAGCCAAAAACAAGTCTTTAGAGAAGACAAAACCCTCAAAGCTATAGATGTATTCCAGTAGATAAAACAGCACATTGATAATGATGAGACCATAGGTGACCAGAGGTTTGCGTAAGGCCGGATTCGTATCCTTGATTGGAATGAACATATCAGGATTTCACATAGAGTTGATGCTTAAACTCTGCCACATTGCCAGAGCTATCTCTCAGGGAAAATTCAATAATATGCTGCCCAGTCCCTAATCTTTTTGGAATATGAAATGAGAGCTCATGTCTGAGGGGATTATAATCGGGAAAAAAGAGGGCACCATCCAGGGTGGCTTTAATTCCGGTCCTCGGGTAAGCAATGACTCCAGTGTTATCTTTGATTTTGAATACCAGTCGTTCTCCCCGTCGAACACTTGCATATGACTTGAGAGGTTTGATAACAGGTGGAGTATTATCTCTGAGCAGGAAGAATGAACCACCCTCCTTAATATTTATTTCAAATTGTTCAGATGAATCAGGGGATATTTGGCGGTCCCAGGCTTTCTTTTTTCCAGGGGAGAAAATGGCAAATGTGGAATCATGACGATGCTTTGAGAAAGATAAGCGTCCAGAAAATTGGTTCTCCTGGGTTTTTAGCAGCTTGATATTGATTCCAATTGCAGGTTTATGGTTGAACACAGCAACTGATGTATCGATTTTAATATACAGTTCTGAATCACTTGTATTTTGTACTGATAATTCTGCACCAATTATATCCAGTTTGAATATCTGATGCTGTCCTCTTGCAATAGGTTCCATTGGGTCAAGAGGGAGGGAGCCGACAACTAGTGAACCAGATAAGAATTCAATGCTCTTGGCGAGAGCAGCCAGATCAAGAGGGATAATTGAAGATTCTACACCTGTGGGAGTGGTTTGAATCAATTCTCCGGAGAATTGATGGGTATTGGTTGTCAGCGAATATGTAAGTGGGAAAACGTATGGGGCAATGCTGTTAACCTGCAGTACGAATCCATTCTGCTTTCTTTTCCACCGATAATCCAGTTCAGGATCTCCCTGGTTTTGGGGTGGTATAATCCATTTGATTTTCCCACCAGCAGCTCCTAAAGCTCGAACACCGGAACTGAGGTCCTGTGTCCCTAAGACCCAGGAGGTGGACGTCATTCTATACATGGTTTCTGAAATGGGGAGATAGGAATTATGGCCAGTATAGAATTGGATGTTCTCATAGCCATTTTCAGAAAAATGTCGCGTGATGATAACCTTTTCATCAATATGCTTGAGTTCCCAATTAGCCGATACCTGTTCGTGGAAAATGAGATTCTTGTTCACTTTGTTACCGTAAATATCTGACACCTTGATTTGCAATTCTGACAAACCTGCCGGGGAAATAATTCCGCTCATAGATTCAGGTGCAAAGGGAGCTGCTTCACTCATATCCGTGTTAAACATGGACATGAATCGCCAGCCACGTTTGCCCTTTACTCCGGGGTAGACTTTGTCTACATCATCGGTAAGTCGTCTGGCCACCCGATCAAATTCTCTCTCATAAACAAGTGAATCATTCACTCTGATCTCAGCCCGATAAATATTGTATTTATTATAAGTACCATTAGCTCGATCATGGGTATTAAGCGCCACGCGAAATGGTCCTGTTGCCGATACAGTTTTGACCTCTTTCTGCATGTCAAAAACAACTGGGTAAAGACTGCCGTTTATACGACTATCTGTCCCAACAGGAATGAGCATGATTTCATCCAGAATTGGGGCTTTGTGATCTTTAATTTCCGGGTAGAAAAACTGAGGATTGTGAATCTGACCCAGCGTGTCCCGAATTTCAAAGTGTAAGTGTGGATGCTCGGTTCCAGAGGTGCCGCTATACCCGATTACAGATCCGGCTTTTACCGGGTGTTGGTCCGGGGTGAATCTCAGATGTAAGGAATATTTCTCATTCTTCAATTGTTCTGTTCTAATCAGGTTCTCAATCAGGGGGTTGAACTGTTCGAGATGACCATAAACAGCAAGACTTCCATCGTTCAATCTGAGCCATAGTCCCCTACCATAACCATTGTAGCCCACAGCAATGTGCTCGATGTATCCATCTGCTATTGCCAGGCAGGGTACTTCCATTTCTCCCCAGGTTTTTATATCTATGCCTGCATGGAGATGACCAGAGCGATATTCTGAAAAGGTGGCTGATAGACTTTGGGAGGCTCGGATTGGCCAGCGATAGTTCTGACCCAACAGAAGAGAACTCAAAAGTAGTATAGAAAGGATGGTACGAAACATGGTGCATAAATTCAATTTTCTTTAAGACGATGCAATGATTATTCAGAGGGGACTGGAATTAATAAATAGGTCATTGATTCTGAAGGCGATTTCAGTTAAATCACTGATCTGATGAGACTACTAAAATCAAAGCAAGTTATTGCAGAAACTCCATACAGTTTTCAGGAAAGATTCCAGAATATTCAGCGTATTGCCATTGTTTATCCACAGCAAGTTGCCTGGCTCAGAATTGCTCGATATACTCTGCAACGCATGTACAACTTACCCGAGCGTTTCGAGTACATGCTTTTAGTTCCAGATTCGAGTGAAGAGCTCGCAGTAAATGTTCAACATCACTACTTTAACATGAATTACGACCCCAACGCAGACGAAAGAATGCGGATTCAGAATAGCATCGTTGCTTTTAATCCAGATATTCTGCTTCAGCTAGAACCAGTACCGAATGATCGTCTCATGAAATTGATTAAGCAGTTAAATATTTCTCTGAAAATCGGATTTGGTGACGAGAAGTCAGACCTGAATGTTATCTACTCCCAGAGTGAGAGTGGATTCTATGAAAAAAATATTTTAAATCTGATTGCGTTGCTAGAAATGAAGTAACGAGGTGATTTAACGCACTTACTGATTGTGGTTGCGCTGATTCTGTGTCTCTTTACAAGGTACATGATACTTGGCGATGGGTGCTGCCAACAGACGACCTTCTTCGATTAATTCCCCACATATGATACACACACCGTAGGTTCCTTTATCGACACGTCCGATAGCTTCATCAACATCACTTAGATATTTTGCCTGGCGATGAGCAAATAGACTGGTCTTTTCTCTTTCCGCCATATCAGTCCCAACGTCAGCCATGTGGTAAGTAGCAGAGGATAATTCACCAGCACCTTCAGTAATCGTTTTGTTGAGTTCACTTTTCTGATATTCCAAGTCCTCAGCGATTCGATTACGCTCATCCATAAGCAGTTCTCTGAACTTCTTAAGGGTGGTTTTGTTGTACTTTTTTAGTGCCATTATTTCCCTTTAAATATTGCCTTAATTGTTGCAATATATCGTCTGAGCATGATTTTCCTAGCAAATTACGCGCATTAAAAAACCTCTTGGCACCCCCTATGTCCCCGACTACATTTGCGCGCTTTTATGAACCGGCTATTAATCAAAATATTGAAAGTGAGGGTATAATGGAAGATATTGTATGCCCGAATTGTGGCGAAGAACTTTCAGAAGAGAGATTAGCTAAAACTCTCATCTGTCCACACTGCGCAACAAATCTAAAAAATAAAAAATACATGGATTTTTTGGAATTCCTTATGGTCTCGGAAATTGTACAGGATATCGATTTTTTCGATGAATCTGTTTACGGTGACGAATACCTGAGGTTTGAAGAATCTGGCTTTGATGATCAGGATTTACCCGATACTCAAGCAGCTGAAATTGATTGGGATAAAGATCCAGATCATACAGAGGAAGAATGGGGTGAAGACAACCCTAATCTCTCCTCAAACAAAACCTGGGACTCATAAGCAAAAGCGACGCGACGCGAAGGATCATTTATGGATTCTAAAAATAAACCAGCACAGCAAATACAGATTCAGGTAAATGAGAAAGTAGCTGATGGGGAATATGCCAATCTGGCAATAATCACTCATTCTGCAGCTGAATTTGTAATGGATTTTGTAAGAGTTATGCCCGGTTCTCCCAAGGCCAATGTTCAATCCCGTATCATCATGACGCCCAGTCATACTAAAGCCTTATTGAGAGCCCTGGAGCAAAACATCAGCAAATACGAAACTGAGCATGGTGAGATCAGAATGCCTGATCCTATGGCTTTTCCAGGAATGCCCCCTAAGACGGGAAATATGCCTAACTAGGTATCACATAAAAATGTTTGAAAAAAAGGGTCCGAGAGGACCCTTTTTTTATATCTCTTGAAAATATTTCTTACTGCGTAGCAATAAGGTATTGGTGACCACGGACACTGATGAAAATGCCATAGCCATGCCCGCAAACATGGGATTCAGGAGTGTGCCGGTAAACGGGTAGAGCAGACCCATGGCAATGGGGATACCAGCCAGGTTATATATAAATGCCCAAAAAAGGTTTTGGTGAATTTTTGAGATAGTTGCCTGGGCAATTCTGTGTCCAAATACAAGATTGCTCAGAGAATTGTTGAGGAAAATTACATCAGCCGCATTCACAGCGATATCTGTACCTCCTCCAAAAGATAAGCCAATATCTGCTGCAACCAGTGCAGGTGCATCATTGATACCATCTCCCAGCATGCCCACAGTTTTCCCCCCAGCTTTCAGTGTATTGATATGGTCATGTTTATCAGCGGGGAGAACTTCTGATCTAAAATTTTGAATACCAGTTTCATGGGCTACATGTTTAGCCGCCTGCTCTTTATCTCCAGTGAGGAGGAAAGATTGAATACCTTTTTTAGTCAACGCATTAACAACAGCTGAACTCTCGGTTTTAATGGTGTCAGAGAATGCCATCAAGCCCATGATTGAGGTTTCACTGAAAACGCCTGAGACGATATATCCCTTTTCATAATAGCCACGCAAGGTTTTTGTAAAATCTTCTGGCAAGGCATCAGCTTGGTCAATTTTTCTGATGCGATATACACTACCATCTTTGTGTCCTTCCAGACCGAAACCAGCTACTTCTCGAACATCGGACATATCAGCCGGTTTAATGGAGTGATGATTACCGTAATCTATGAGTGTTTCTGCCAGTGGATGCTGGCTGAATTGTTCAAGCCCCATGGCGATACCCAAATAACTCAGATCGTCCTGGGGAAATTTTTCAATAAGTTGAGATTTTGATTCAGTAATGGTTCCGGTTTTATCAAAAACCATGATGTCAACCTTACTCAACAATTGGAAGGCATCTGCTGATTTGAATAAAATACCACCCCTGGCAGCAATGCCACTACCAACCACGAGAGCTGTAGGCGTAGCCAGGCCCAGAGCGCAGGGGCAGGCAATAATCAATACTGAGATCATGACATTAATGGCGAAAGTCAATCCGAATCCAAGGGCGAACCAGGTGATCCCGCTCAAGATGGCCAGGCTTAAGACAACGGGGACAAATATGGCAGCGATCTTATCCACCAGTTTTTGGATTTTTGGTTTACGCATCTGAGCTTTTTCAACCAGATCAATGATTTGACCAAACATGGAGTCGCGACCGATCTTTTCAGCACGTAGAATCAGTGTAGTCTGTAGATTAAGACTGGCTCCGATCACTTTGCTACCCCGAAGTTTTTCAACAGGGAGTGATTCGCCGCTGATCGAGGACTCGTCCACATTACTGGCACCTTCAATAACGACACCATCGACGGGAATCTTAGAATGGGGTTTGACCCTGATCTCATCGCCACTTTTAACATCGCTCATTGGAAGGGTTGCCCAGGCACCATCCCTTTTCACTTCTGCCTCCGTTGGCATTTGCTCCATGAGACCGGTGAGTGCCTCAGTCGTTTTGCCCCTCGCTACAGATTCCAACCATTTCCCAAAAGTTATGAAGAGCAATATGGTCCCCGCTGCTTCAAAGTAGAGGGTCTGGAAACCATCTACTTCCCACCCGAATTGAAGGTTCAGAGCTGAAATTAGAGAATAGATGTAAGCTGAGCCAGTTCCGAGGGCAACCAGTGTATCCATATTGGGAACAAGCATAATTAAATGCTTGAATCCCCGCTGATAATATCCAAACCCGCTGATAATGAGAATGGTAGCCAGGGTCAATTGGACCAGGATGTTATTGGAAGTTGAAAGCAGGTCCAATTCCAGAATCATCTCTAGCATAGCATATACTAGAAGAGGAATGCCGAAGATTGCCTGAATGACGAGTAGGCGTTTCCAACTTGCAATGGCGCGTTGTTGTCTATGAACCAATGAAGATGAACCCTGGGGTTCCAACTTGTATCCCATTTTAGAAACAACCCGGGTGAATTTTTTAATAGGAATAGACTCTAGACTTGTAACCGTGGCCGATTCAGTGGCTAGATTAACCGAGACTTCCTGAACACCGGGTAATTGTTTGATGGCAGTTTCAACATTGGCGACACAGGCAGCACAACTCATTCCTTCAACATCAAATTGATATTGGTGTTGCGCGGTGGGATTTTTGACCTGATACTCTGACATATTTTTTTTCATATTTGTTATTCGCTCTAAATATGATCAGTCCTGACGAGTTGTAAACTAAATAATTTAGAGTAACAATATTTACTAAGAGAACACAGTGGAGATAAAGGTCTTTTCCAATAGTGATATATATGGTCATGTTTATGCTTGATGAATGACCCTTAAACAATTATATCTTACGATGAATTATTTATCACGAATACTTATTGGAGCTTCACTTCTTATCATGTTCTTGGGAAGTTGTAGCGATATGGGCGAACCCGAAGTTCTACTCCCACAAATTGTAGTCGAAGCTACGGATATTGATTTTTCCACCGTAACCATCGGATCCCCACAAATCAGACAAATTCAGATCATCAACAGTGGTGTGGGTGAGCTTCAGGGAGAAATGACTCTGGTTCAGGATAACACTGCTTACACATTACAGCCACAAGGTGTATTTGTAGTGTTAGCTGATGATACCCTCCAGGCAGAGTTGGTTTTCACACCTACAGCCGAATTGACCTATACAGCTCAAGTTTTGATAAATAGTGATGATCTTGAAAATCCTGAGCTTTTCATTAACCTGACGGGAACAGGGACAGCCTTACCGGTTCCAGCACTAACGCTCTCAAACAGCAGTCTGAATTTTGGTACCATTCTGAGTACTACCAGCAGCCAGCAGGCAATCACGTTAAGTAGTACAGGGAATGATACACTTCTCATATCATCCATCGATTTTGAGCTTGATGTCTATAGTATGGATGTAAGCACACCTATCGAATTGACCCCAGGGGCATCTCAGGTTGTGACCATCACTTTGCAACCGGATGGCGCAGGCACATTCAATGGAGACTTGACCATAAATTCAAACAGCCCATCTACTCCAGATGTTATTGCTCTCTCCGGAGAGGCCGAAGCAGCGGTGAGTTACTCTGGATCTGTTCAACCTATCTGGAATTCTAATTGTGCTGGTTGTCACGGGTCAAATGGTGGCTTGAGCCTAAGCTCATACGCCAACCTCATGGCTGGTACCTCGTCCAACGGACCTGTCGTCACAGTTGGAGATGGAGCCAATAGTTTAATTATCAAACGGCTCAAGGGAGAAGTTGGCGGGCTTATGCCGCAGGGTGGACCTGCACTTTCAGCCGGTACGATTGCCACAATTGAGACATGGATAAACCAGGGAGCACTTGACAATTGAAACTAATAATTAGAATAGCGATCCTGGTCCTTTCAATAAATAGCTTGCTAGCCCTTCCTCGTTTTGCCCTCATGGAGGAAGTGAGCTGTGGTTCATGCCATTCATATCAGGGTGGTGGAGCAAATCGGACAGAGTATGGGGAAGAGTATGCCCGGGAAAGCCTCATTATGAAAGATATAGCCTTTCCGTGGGAAAATGAAGATAGCGAATTCCCCCTTTATTTTGGTCTGGATACACGTTATCAGATGATTGCACAAGCAGATAAAGATTTGAGGCAGTTTCCAATGCAGTTTGCCCTATACGGCGGTGCGGAAATGGGGAGCCTGATAACTCATGCAGAAGTTTTACGGATTTCTGAGGAATTCAGGTTCTCGGGTGGTCTCCGCTATGAAGGATTACCCCTGGAGAGTTGGGTGAGTCTGGCAAAAGCCCTACCTGTTCTCGGTTGGAGAATAGATGATCACAGCATTTTTACACGAGGTGGAAACTTAACGCTTCAGGGACTAAACCGGGAAGGTATGCCTTACACACCCTTTCTTGAATCCCCAAAACTCATGGAGTTTGGAAGCTCACCAATCGTGGGTCTTGATCTGTCTGTCATGGCAGGTACATCCTTTATTCAACAGAATGGGTCAGCGGATTCTGACCTGTTCACTGCTCTTAAAATGAGCTATTTGTATTCAGGTGACCTGTTTTCTGCTCAAATTGGCCTGGCTTACCTTGATGAGAGTAAACTAATCAATGCTTCTGTGGCTACTTGGGGGATTTCCAGTTACGGCATAGTCTGGTTAGGGGAGTGGGCTCAAATGAATGGATGGATACAATCTGATATCACCAATATGGCAACCTTCCAGCAATTGAGCTACCGTCTGTTTCAAGGGCTGGACATTGTGGGACGCTATGAGTTTTTTGATCCCAACATTGATCTGACCACTGGTGCAATTCAAAGAACCAGTTTGGGCCTGGAGTTTTTCCCAGTTCGAGGTATGGAAGTAAAATTAAGCTATCGTAACAGCTCGCTGGAGCTACCTGATGCGAGTCCAGATCCTGAATCACAGATATTGAGTCAAATTCATTTTTATCTATAACTAATTCCAGGTCCAGCCTGGGATCCTGTTGATTCCATCGAATTAGTATTAGATTATTTCTGAAGGGAGATACGGGGCTCAGCACTGGAATTGCTGATTTCACCAATTATCCTGGCTGCCTCAACTCCATTAGCATGGAGATCATCAACAAAGATCTTGGCTTTCTCACCTGGAATACTAATCAACAGTCCTCCAGAAGTTTGTGGATCAACTACCAGTAATTCTTCCAGCCTTGTCACACCAGCCCCAATAGCAATACGGGGTTTGTAGAATTTGCGATTACTCAGCAATCCACCTGGGATCACTTTTTGTTCAGCGTATTTATAGGTTCCTGGTAGCACGGGGAGTTGGTCTACAAAGATTTTTGCATCCATGAAGCTGGCATCCAACATCTCCAGCATGTGACCAACCAATCCATAACCAGTAATATCAGTCATGGCGTTTACTGAATAGCCTGCAACCACATCAGCGGCATATTTATTCAACTGGACCATGCTTTTTACCATGGCGTCCAATTCTTCAGGAGAGCTGATCTTTTGCTTCAGGGCGGTGGCGACGATTCCAGTACCCAAAGCTTTGGTGAGAACCAGAACATCTCCAGGCTGGGCACCGCCGTTAGGAATTATTTTGTCAGGATGGACAACACCAGTCACAGAAAGTCCATATTTCAGCTCATCATCCTTGATGGAGTGACCCCCGGCAAGTACTGCACCTGATTCGTTAATCTTGCTCAAACCGCCCCGCAGAATCTCACGTAAAACAGAATTATCCATATCATCAACAGGGAAGCCGACAATATTCAGTGCCGTGACTGGGCGAGCTCCCATGGCGTAAAGGTCACTAAGGGCATTGGCAGCCGTGATCTGTCCAAAAGTAAATGGGTCATCAACAATGGGGGTGAAGAAGTCTAGCGATTGGACAACGGCAATGTCTTCACTCAGCTTATAAACTGAGCTGTCATCGCGATGGTCGATACCTACGAGCAGGTCAGGATGTGATGGAATATCAATCCCGCAGAGTATGTCGTCCAGGTCCCCTGGACCAATTTTACCTGCTCAGCCGGCGGCTTTGACTTTTGCGGTTAGATTTATTTCTAAGCTTCTTGTCATCCTTTGAAAATAAGCCGAGGACACAAACTGCCAACGCCAAAAGCTGGTGGATTTAAATTGTTTTGTATTGAAATCTGTGGACACTTATCCTAAGATTACAGATGCGAAAATTCAGCAATATTATTTCAGTGTCTTTAACAATTCTATTTTTGCTCGTAAACTGTAGCCCTTCAGCAAAACCTGAATCAGCTGATATCATGTATTTTCTTATGATAGACCGTTTTGTGGATGGGAACCCGGACAATAATGAGGGCAGCAATTCAAATAGCTATAAACCGTATGATGGTAGTAATCCAGAAGCACTGAAGCATTATCAAGGCGGGGATCTCCTCGGTGTTACTCAATCTCTGGATAGTTTGAAAGCTCTTGGTATCAATATGATCTGGATCTCACCCTTTATCGATAATTCAAATACGGACTATGTGGGATGGTGGCCCTATCATGGATATCACCCTATCGATTTTTATAAGGTGGATGAACATTTTGGAACTCTCAATGAATTGAAGGCCCTCGTTGAAGCAGCTCATTTGAGAAATATGAAAATCATATTTGATATGCCTTTTAATCAGACTGCTGCTGATCACCCCTGGATCGATGATGAGAGCAAAAAGAATTGGTTCCATGCAAATGAGCGCGGTGAACCCTATGTCATCACTGATTGGCAGAATCAGTCGCAAATTGAGCGAGGTGAACTCCACGGTTTACCTGATCTAGCCCAGGAAAGAGTCGAAGTCAGCGACTATTTGTTTGAGGTTTCAAAATATTGGATCGAGGAGACTGGTTGTGATGGCTTCCGATTGGATGCTGTCAAGCACGTCCCCATAAGTTTCTGGAGGGAGTACACAGCCAGGATCAAGAATTTGGCTGGCCCAGAGTTTTTACTGCTTGGCGAAGTATTCTGGGGAGAAGCCTGGCGGATCGGGCCATATGACAATATTGGCTTTGATTATCTGTTTGATATTCCCGGCTATTACGCCATCAGAAATACCTTTAATAAAGGAGCCGGATTGGGTGATTTTTCAAAATTCTACGAGCTGAATTCCCAGAGTTTGCCGAATGCATCCTTTGCTACTCTTATTGATAATCACGATGTTGCTCGGTTTAATGTCGATCTGGAAGAGAATGCCTGGGAAAAACAACTTCTGGCTCTGGGGTGGTTGATGACGGCTCCGGGGTTACCCGTTATTTATTCTGGGACTGAATTGGGGATGAGGGGCTACTCTGTTGATGATGTGAGCGGTGAATCTCAGGACTATTTAAATCGTCTACCTTATCCAGACCCACTTTCCCAGGAGCAAATGCTTCAGAAAAAGCAATTTATTGAACTCACAGAATTAAGGAATAAATTTCCAGCCCTAAGTCAGGGGAGTTTCAAAGAGCTGTATAAGGACTGGTCAATTTATGCTTATCTCAGAAAACTGGGTAATGAGCGTGTATTAGTATGTCTGAACAATGCTGCGACTCAAGAATTTATTTCGATTCCGCTTCCACCGGAAATGGATATTTCTGAGATCCAAAAAATCTATGGCGAAGCAATCATACGTCTAGAGGGGGGCAATCTGCTGCTTCGGTTGCCTGCCAATACACTTTCAGCCTGGGAATTCCTGGGTGATATGAGTGAAAATCTACCGCAATGGGTTGCGTTTACGAATAGGCTGTCAGCTGATTATCAGTTGAAGAAATTGTTTTATATCGATAAGGATAGCAATGTTGACCAGCTACAGGTTGCAGGAGATTTTAATAATTGGACAGCCCGTGATTATTCAAGATCCCGACACGGGGATAGCCTCTTTATTGAAATTCCTTTAAAACCTGGTAAATATAACTACAAATTTATTCTGAATGGGGAAGAATGGATTGCTGATCCAAATGCTGAAGCGTTTTCAAGTGACCCCTACGGTGGCCGAAATAGTGTTTTAACGGTTTCTTCACACCCCCTTAACAAACCTCGATAGTAGGGTGACGTACAGGCCAATCATTCATTTTTCACGGACATGAACAGGGCTCATAAAGCCTTATTCATTAAGGTCTTAATGGACGAAGCGTTGCAGAAAAAAACTCACTGAGAAATTGGGTAAATATTGTTGACATGCGCTGGTGCTAAACATAACTTGGAGAAACGTAACTCAGGATAGGGTTACTAAATTCAAAAACGTGGGGTTATGTTGTTTTCGATGACTGGGATTTATCGTAATACACTCCGTCTACTTACTGTGGTAAGTCTTCTAAGTACTGTCTTGACAGCTGGCACGACTGGAAAAATATCTGGAACAGTCAGGGATGCTGAAAGCCTGGAAGGGCTCATTGGCTGTAATGTTATTGTGGATAATTCACGATTCGGAGCTTCTGTAAATCTTGATGGAAGTTTTTACATTATTGGTATTGAGCCGGGTGAGTACTCACTTACTGCTACGATGATTGGTTATCAGCAGGTACGCATATCTGAAGTGATGGTCCGGGCTGATTTGACAACCAATGTTGAATTTGAATTACCTCCAACTATTCTGCAATCAGGAGAGGTGGTTGAGGTTGTGGCAAAACGTGCAACAATCGTCAAGGATTTGACCGCCACATCCGCCATCGTATCGGCTGAGCAAATAGCCTCTATGCCCGTCACCGATATGGGAGATATTATCAACCTTCAGGCAGGAATGGTTGATGGTCATATGCGTGGTGGTCGTTCTGGTGAAGTTGCCTACTGGATTGATGGTATCCCTGTCACAGATGTCTACGATGGTGGGCAGATGTTTGAAGTATCCAAAGATCTCATACAGGAGTTACAGGTCATTTCCGGTGCTTTTAATGCCGAATACGGGCAGGCCATGTCAGGAATTGTAAACGTAACTACAAAAACCGGTTATAAAGAATGGGGTGGCAATCTATCTGTTTACGCAGGCGACTACCTAAGTAGCCATGACAAATTGTATATGGGTATAGATGAGTTTAATCCCATCACGATAAAGAATCTGGACCTTTCGTTACATGGTCCAATTATAAAAGACAAGTTGGACATGAGCTTTTCTCTACGTGATGTTTACTGGCAGGGATGGTTAAATGGTCAACACCTGTTCAATCCATGGGCAGTAGCAGTAGTAATGCCAGATGCGGTAACTTCTCTGGGTGCAGATGCTCAACTGGATTCTTTGGTCACTCAATTGTACGTCGATATCCCAGATCAAGGCTCAATGAGTGATGTTGACTACGATTTGCTTATTGACAGTCTTCTTACAGATGGATATGCCAAGGTTCATGGGAACCATACAAATTCCCTAGGTGATGGCGAATTCAAACCCATGCAATGGAATCATCGACAATTCTATCATGGCCGAGTTAACTGGTACTTATCACCTGGATTGCGATTGTCTTTTCAAGGGTCATATACTGATGTTACTTATCAAGATTATGAACGTTCATACCGATTAAATCCATATGGTGATTTGACTAGACAGACCCAGAGCTACAATTATCTGGCAAAATTGACACATAGCCTGAATGTGAACAGTTATTATTCGGTGGGTCTTTCTCGAGCTCGGAAAACTTATTTTCATTATAATGAAGATGACTATGTGGTGTACGATGAAGTGGGAGCCAGCATGCATTCATATGCCTTTCCAACAGCTGGCACAAACAACGGTCGCTTCAATCGAGAGAGTATCACAGACCTTATTAAGATTGACTACGTAAATCAGGTTACCTCCCAGCATCAGGTAAAGGCGGGAGTTGAATACAGGCAACATACGCTTTCTCTTCAGGATAGTACCTTACAGCCACCTTCTGATAAAACCACTTTAGATATTGTGTTTGATGATCCCCGCATAGCCAACCCACGTATCTTTGATGTTTCGTCTATTTATAATAGTCAGTACGAACACAAGCCAATTGAATTCTCAGCATATATCCAGGATAAAATAGAGCTCAAGGAGCTCATCATTAATATCGGTGTGAGAATGGATTATTTCAAACCCGATGGTCATGTGTTAGCCGACCCCTCCGATCCAAGTATCTATGAGCCTCTAAGATTAAACAATATCTACCATGACACTGACAATAACGGGATTTATGGTAATGATGGAGATGTGTTGAAATCAGTAACTGAGCGCAGTGCTTACTGGTATACACAGGCGGAAGATAAATTACAATTCAGCCCGAGATTTGGTGCCAGTTTCCCTATTACTGACAAGGGTGTGGTTCACGTCTCCTATGGACACTTCCTGCAAATCCCTCGTTTTGAGCATCTCTATCGCAATCCAGATTTTGATCTTGATAGCGGTACCGGTAATATTGGGGTGGTTGGGAATGCAGATTTAAAGCCTGAAAAAACAATTTCAGGTGAGATTGGTATAACTCAGGAAATTATGGATGGCGTTAGCCTGGATTTAACTGGTTATTTTAGAGATATACGGAACTTGATTGGTACAAACTCTGAACAGATTGAAATATTTGGCGGGTCAGCCTATTACAATAAAATTGAGAACAGCGATTTTGCGTATGTAAAGGGTATGGTCCTGGCATTGAACTATTTCAATACCAATGGCATATCGGGAAACATTGACTATACCTTTCAAGTGGCAGAAGGTACAGCCTCTGATCCAGAGGAAGCCAGAAATTCGGTTGCCGGTGGAGCTGAACCTGGAATCTATATTCGAGCTTTAAATTGGGATCAGCGACATACAGTAAATATGTCAGCGAATTACAACGCAGCAGTTTGGGGTGTTAGTGCCATCGGTGCTTTTGGTAGCGGTCTGCCATATACACCGAATTTAGCGGCTGAGAATACACTCCTGACCAACAGCGCAAGCAAACCAGTCACCCTCAATCTGGATCTCAATGTTTATTACAAATTCAATATATTTGCCAAGGAAAGTCAGGTATTCTTAAGGGTCCAGAATGTCCTGGATCATTTGAATCAAACTGGTGTCTATGATAAAACGGGAGTTGCAGATTTTACTCCCGATCAGCAGCAGGTTGAAAATCTTAACGTAAATGAGTCCATAAACACTGTTGAAGAGTGGTTCCGTAATGAAACCTTCTACTCTGAACCACGACGCATTGAATTAGGATTGGGGCTAAATTTCTAATGAATTCCAGACTGAATATGTATACGATCAAATTAGCTCTCATCATACTCATTAGTATTTCCGGACTATTTGCTGAAAGTGGGAGAGTCCATCGGAAAAATGCAGTTCATAAGGGAAATCTTGTCAAAACTGTGTTTGGAAATTGGGGAGTCGTCGGACAACCCTCAGATAAGGGTCCGCGTGGTGCCTGGATACATGAGAATAATGGATACGTCGGGGATGTGAGTCCCTTCGTCGGAGCGCAGATTACCACCCTTGATACTTCTGGAACTGAAAAGACATTTCACACAGTTGTCGTATCTCCAGTTGATAGACCCACACTGGGTGGACACGAAATTAGCCCGACGGGCAAGCAATGGGGTTTTGAGCCCGTTTCAGGCTATGCCGAACCAGATCAATCTTCCATCGCAATGAGTACAAATCCACTGAGTTGGCCATCCATCTGGCCTGATCAACCAGGTTGGGCTGGTACCTGGAATGGATATTTTGGTCAAATTTCAAATGCCTCAGAGGAAAGTTACTATGTCATGGATGATGCTAATGACGAAGAGTTTAATTTCCCAGAAAACAATAACTATCGGGTAGCCTTCAAGCCAGATAGTACTGACCTGACCAGATCTGGTTTAGGTCTGGAAGTGAAAGTTAGAGGGATGCAATGGGGGCAATTTCTTGCTCAGGATGTAATTTTCTGGCTTTATGAAGTAACCAATACCAGTACTACAGACTATGATCAGATCGTATTTGGAATGCTCGTAGGAACTTACATTGGTGTTACCGGTACTGACAATCGCCCAGGAGAATATGATGATGATTGGTCATTTTTCGATGTCGAAAGAGATCTGACTTTTACAGGTGACTACGACAACAATGTCTCTAGAAACTCGAATTGGGTTGGCAATGAAGTTGGTATGGTGGGTTATGCCTTTTTAGAAAGCCCAGGAAACCCATTTGACGGAATTGACAATGATCGTGATGCTGTTGATTATGGTGATGCAGATTTTTTTGAAGAAGAAGATTTTGAAAATCGGGTATTGAATCTGGGCGATGAATTAATTCTGATTGATGAGCAGTTTATTCGTAGCTCACATTTTCTAACCGCTGGTCCTGATACTATCTCCACTCGTGGTCTGGTTATGGTGCTATCGCCAGGTGATACATTGCTTCCCGAGGGTAACGAAATCCTGGCGCCCAATGCAGCTAATAGTAGTGATCTGATCGTAAATGGTAATGCTGTTGATGGTTTTGACAATGATCTGGATGGACTGATTGACGAAAACTATTATTTGCATTACCGTCAGATAAGAAAAGACCAGGATGGCGACATACTCTTCGATATTTTGAATCCGACTGCCTTTGTAAACTATGTGAGTGGACTGGGATCATTGAATCCTATGATCGATGAACAACGCGATGATAATGATGATAACGATGGTGATTGGGTTGCTGAATTTGATGATATTGGTTCAGATGGAGTACCTGGGACAGATGATGTGGATGGATCGGAAGGGAATGGTTGGCCAGATGCCGGTGAGCCTAATTTTGACCGTACTGATCCTGATGAATCTGACCAGATCGGTCTGACATCATTTAACTATTTTACACCAGCCGGTGATATTCCCATGCACAATGATGAAGTATTGTGGGATATGATGGAACCAGGGTTTTTCGATGTACCTGCTTCCATCCAGAATGGTAGACCAGTGTCTGGTGAGGATGGGGACTTTGTATATAGTTCTGGTTACTTCCCACTCCAAGCCGGGCAAACAGAACGATTCTCAATCGGATTACTCTATGGTGAAGATCAGCCGGATTTGCTTAAAAACTTAACCACGGTAAAAAATATTTATGATAGTGATTACCGTTTCCCAACTGCTCCCCTGAAACCTACAGTGTCTGCCGTAGCGGGTGATGGATCAGTGACCTTGTATTGGGATCGGAGAGCAGAAGAATCAATTGATCCGGTATTGAAATATAAGGATTTTGAGGGATATAAGATTTATCGAGCCACAGACCCCAACTTCAATGATGTACGCACGATCACCAACAGCCTGGGTGTTATCGAAGGCTATGAATTTCTAGAACAATTCGATCTCATTAATGAATATTCCGGTCCCTTTTATCCCAGTGAGGATCTCTTTACACAAAGTGATGGATACACCTTCTATTTGGGAGATAATACTGGTCTTCAGCATAGTTATACTGATAATGATGTCCTTAATGGTAGAACCTACTACTATGCCGTTGTTGCTTACGATCGTGGCGATGCACCAACCGATATTTTCCCATCTGAGAATACAAAATTCGTAGCAATCTCACCCACAGGTGAAGTATCCCTCGATCAAAATACTGTCATGATTGTCCCGGGTCCCACCCCTCCAGGATACACATCATCAACCGGTGATCTTCCTATCGATCATGTCTCAGTTGTGGGAACGGGAAATGTTCAAGTGAATGTCATAGATCCTCAGGCACTTAAAGATCATGTCTACAAACTTACATTTGAGGATATGGCTACCGATGGTGTGGATAATGACAATGATTGGGATTCCATAACTGACGATGTTGGAACCGATGGTATAGCAGGGACAAACGATGCTGATGGTTCTGAAGGTGATGGCTTACCTCAAGATGGAGAACCAAATTTTGAATTTGGCGATGCAGATGAATTAAACCGCCTGACCACATCCTATTCCGTGCTAGACTCTACTGGATTCAGTGTGACCTTTGATCCTTTGGACACACTCTATGTTCAACTTGGCATAAAAAATATTGTTGAATCAAGCGTAGAAGTGGTTGATCTGAGCGGCAGCTTTGTGCCACCTGCAGAATTCGATTTAAGAAGTGAGGCGGGAGCAATACGCGCATCGACAACAGGCAGCCTCCCTGAGGATAGCTACACCATTACAGGTCAATATTATCCCGTTTATCGAAGCCCTTATATTTATGGGTCCCCATTTGTGGATGAAGCCTTCGATAGTGATATTTTTGATGGGTTGGAGCTTTACTTTGAGAATGATTGGGACGTGGAGCTCATAGATTCACTCACCGGTTGGAATACACCCGACAAGTATGATTTCATTTTTGGAACCACCATTATCAATCTTGGTGGTGGCGTCATTCTATATCCCATCAGATATCCATCAAACTATGAGATAACTTTTGCAACGAATCCCATTTTTACAGCGAATGACTCGACCTTTATGGTTGATTTTTTCGGTGGAGCTCAAAACGAAAACCTGGCTGTAAATTTTCAGCTTTCAAATGTGACGGATGGCTATAACCCACAGATTCTATTTGATGATCAGGACCAAAATGGGACGCTCACAAGCGGCGATGTTCTATTGATTTTTGATCAAGATATAAATGGTAACTATTTTTATACCTGGAATATAGTCTTCAGAGACTCACCTCTTTATCCAGACTTGGACACGGTCTTTACATTTACCGAGACCGATACGGTGTACGTGAATACTACTCAGCCTTTTAGGGATGGAGATGTCTTCGTCTTTAGTCCTGAAGTACCACGGATTGAGACCGCAACGATTAAAGAAGCGTTAGATGACATTAAGGTTTTCCCCAATCCATATATAGCAGCCAGTATTTTTGAACACCCCCTGGCACCAGGAATCACCAGTGGAAGAGGGGAGCGGAGAGTGACTTTCACCCATATTCCCTATGATGCTTCGATCCATATCTATACAGCTCGGGGAGATCTTGTACAAACCCTGGTGAACGATAGTGCCATAGAGAATGCCATGGTGAATTGGAATCTCAAATCATCCGAGAATCTTGACATCGCCTACGGAATCTATTTTTATGTTGTGGCCACGGAATTTGGACACAAAACCGGTAAATTAGCGATTGTGAAATAGGGTGTTGAAGCAGATGAAATCTAAAATTATCATACTTAGTTTGCTGCCTCTATTAGCATTAGGACAAGCAAAAGTCGGTACCAGCGCTGCACCATTTCTAGGTATTGATGTTGGTGCCGTAGGTATCGCCCTGGGTGGTAGTCAGGTGGCCCGTGCTCAGGATGCCTCAACAATCTATTGGAATCCAGGAGCAGCGGCTCAATTACAAGGTAATCACATTCAGTTTACCAGTAGTAATTGGTTTGTGGGCTCAAAGTTTCAGTATGCAGCCGGCATTTTTAAAATATCACCTTCTGATGCCATTGGTCTCAGTTTTACGGTTTTGGATTATGGTGAAGAGGAGATCACCAATGTTTTCAATCAAGACGGAACCGGTCAATATTGGCAGGCCAGTGATTTGTCTGTAAGCTTAAATTATTCCCGTATGCTGACCGATAGGTTCTCCATTGGAGGTACTGGCAAATATATTCAACAAAAAATCTGGCATGAGACAGCCACGTCTATGGCTCTTGATGTGGGTATTCTCTTCCGCACTCAGATGTCTGGTCTTCAGATTGGGATGAGTATTTCCAATTTTGGAGCTAATATGATTCTTGATGGAGCTGATTTGCTGACACGAATAGATATTGATCCAGATAATACGGGCAATAACGAGACGCTTGTCGCCAAGTTAAAAGTTGATGATTGGCCACTACCACTACTATTTCGTCTAGGTGTAGCCTACTCCATGTCCTTTGGCTCTGCTATGGAAGTTACATGGCTCGCAGATGCTCTCGTCCCATCCGACAATGTTGAAGTTGTCAATACTGGGGTTGAAGTAGCTGTCCTTGATAAATTTTTTCTACGCACAGGATTTAAAAATATCGGAAACGAGGCCAGCTTGATCAATTATTCAGCTGGTGCTGGTCTAAAATTACCTATTAATAGAAATACTGTGAGCTTTGATTACAGCTTGCAAGAGTATCAATATTTTGGATTAATACATACCTACGGTATGGAATTCACGTTTTAAACAAGCAATAAAAACCAAGGAGGTTTAAATGCGCTTTATAGTTACACTAACCCTTTCACTGATGATGATCGTTTCTGTATCAGCTGATGTGAACGTAACCTTCCGTGCAAATACAGCATTTGTTCCGGATACACTTAACGCAATGAGTACGGTTCAGATGCGCGGTGATGTTACTGGCTTGACCTGGGACAACCTTTCCCCTGTCGTTTTCACCAATGTAGGTGGAGATTACTGGGAAGCCACTATGTCAGTTCCAGATGGTACTGTTGGAGGATACAAGTTCTTCACCAATTCATTACCAGCTCCCATTGACGCAGCCTGGGGTGGTTGGGAAGGCAATCCCAATCGTTCATTGGATCTGTCCGGATTCTCAGGTACAGATACCACCATACCTTTACAATATGTGAATGGCTATGAAAACGATGTACCTCAATTTGATGTACCCTTAGATACCAATGACTCAACCATTGCAGTTCACATTCGTGTCAACATGCAGGGCTGGGAAGATTTCAATGATGAAACCATGTGGGTTGGTGCCCGTGGTGGATTCGGTGATTTGGACTGGGGCTCAACCATGTGGCTGACCCAGGAAACACCCCATGCAAATGGCGGTAGCCAACAGTATAATTCGGATAACTTCTATTCTGCCGATGTCCACGTTCCACTGGCCGATGCAACGGGTAGTAATGGCTTCAAATTTATAGTCCACGCTGCTGGTTCTGATCCGACCCAAGACTGGGGTGACATGCTATACAATCCAAGCGGAGACAATATTCCTGCCAGCTATTCTGGCGATGATACCACCCTCTATTGGAGTTGGTTTGCCGGTCTGAGACCAGCTGGGTTTACAGGTGCTGATACAACGGACCTGACTTTCAAGGCTGATTTCTCAACAACTATTGCTGAGAATGGCTACCAGGTTGGTGATTCTGTCATCGTTCGCTATGGCTATTTTGGGTCCGCATTGGAAGTTGCTACAGCTGGTCTTACCAAAGAAGGTATCTTTGGTAATATCTATTCCGTGACTATTCCAGATGTTGTTCTGAGTTTTGGTGAGAACCTATATTACCAGTACTATAAACTGGATGACGAAGGCGCCGAATTTCGCGAAACCTACTTCAACTTTGATTATGCAGGTAGTACACCCTCAGAGGCAGAGCGTCGTGAAGTGGTTATCTCTGGTGTTGATGCTGTGGTGATGGATGATGTCATCAGTAATGTTGATGGTCGTCGTCAGCCTCTTTTCCGTAATACCAATCCTGTTGGTGGTCATGTGACTGTGTCCTATACACTCGATATGCGTCCAGCTTACTGGCACGTAAATGAGGGTATCGTCCTTAATGATATTCAGGGTAACTTCAATATTTCTACTTCTGAACAGATTGACACTCTTGGTGTCTTCATGAATGGTCCCGCCACAGGTGATTGGACAGGTTGGGGTCTACCCTTAGCCGAGCTTGAAGAAAAAGAACTGTTTGATGACGGAACCCATGGTGATGTTACAGCTGAAGATAATGTATATACGCTTCAATTCGAATATGCACCTGATAGCTCCAATAATACAATTGGACAAGAGTTCAAGTTCGGTATTGGCGGTGGCGACAATGAAAGTAGTTTTGGTTTGAATCATATTGAGAATATCAATGATGCAACTACCACCTATACCATTGCTTCAGCCTGGGGTAGCATCAATCCTAATTTCTACTACCTATGGGATTATGATACTAATACAGGAACTCTTGGAGTAGATGAAATCGTTGCTCCTACAGCACTTAGCCTGTCACAGAACTATCCTAACCCATTCAACCCAACAACTAGCATCAATTATGTTTTACCAGAAGCTAGTAAGGTTGAACTGACCATCTATAATGCTCTTGGTCAGGAAGTACGGACACTCAAAGCTGGTTATAGCAATGCTGGAAGTTACTCCATTACATGGAATGGTCTGGATCATTCAGGCAACATGGTTTCCAGTGGTTTGTATATTTATACACTGACCACCGGTGATCAAAGCATTAGCAAGAAAATGCTCATGCTGAAATAATCGCTATGCGATTGGTTTAAGCTTATACAGGGTGGAGAAGTTCTTCTCCACCCTGTTTTTTTAAAAGAGCTGATACTTGTTTTCAATCGAGTGTAATGAGATCAAGCAAGTAGCTGGAATCAGTTTGGGATTGTTACACTCACCCGAAAACTGGTTAATGAGATTCTGAGTTGTAATTGTGAAAAACACCTGATAATGAAAATACAAACACTTATTATTCTGGTACTAATTACCCTCCAATCCTGCTGGATTTCTCCGGAAATTCTGGATAAATCAAACAGCCCTGGTGATTTTTCGGTGCAATCAAAAAACTCTGCAGAAAATGAATTTAGCTTTAATGATTTTATTAGCTCAGTTAACCAGGCTGCTGCAGATCAGAAGCAGGTCCTGGTAGACTCTTTCATCCAATGGGCAGATACGACAACCGGTATCCCATATATCGAGGATGGTACAGCATACTTTTTATACCTAAATGGATCCTCCCCTCAAGTCGCAGTGGCCGGGGATTTCACGGGATGGGATCCCACAAACCAAAATCTAGATCATTTGTCTGGCACAAACCTTTATTATGCAGGCTACCAATTCGAACATGATGCCAGACTTGACTATAAAATCGTTGTGGATGGGAACTGGATTCTTGATCCATTAAACCCCAACACCTGCAGCGGTGGATACGGACCTAATTCTGAGTTGTCTATGCTGGGCTATGTCCAGCCGCCGGAAATTCAATCATATGATATTCCACATGGTACTCTTCATTCAACAATATTTAGCGATACAACCCAGGGACGCTCAAGACCCATGGTGGTTTATACTCCACCGGGCTATGCTGAAGGAACGCAGAGTTATCGGAGCATTTATTTTCATGATGGCAATGAACAACTGAATCTTGGATTGACTCGCAATGTCCTTGATTTGATGATTTCTCAAGAACTTATCCCACCTGTGATTGCAGTATTTGTTGATCCTTTAAACCGGAATAATGAGTATGCCTATGATTACGAATTTATGGATATGTTTGTAAGTGAACTTGTGCCCTGGATTGATACTCAATATAGAACTATGCCAGAAGCTGAATATCGGGCTGTGGCTGGTGTGAGCCTGGGTGGATTGGCATCGCTATTATTTACGATTCAGCACCCCGAGGTGTTTGGAAATTGCGGTGCTTACTCTCCAGCTGTCTGGATTGGAGACCTGATTGAGCAATATGAGGCTTCTCCCGTGCTCCCAGTAAAAATCTATATGGATGCCGGTACCTATGAGCCATCTATTTATAATAGCGCAATAGGCTTTAAGGGTATATTGGAAGATGATCAATGGAATCTACGCTGGAGAGAGTGGCACGAGGGGCATTCATGGGGATCCTGGCGTGCACATCTTGATGAAGCACTTACCTTCTTTTGGCCCATGGTTACTAGTGGCATTGATGACAGATACTAATAATACTCAATTGAGCTTCGAGGAGTAACGGAGTGATAGGAAATATTCAATCACATCTCAGTCAGAATTTGAAGGGTAGTATGAAGTTACTACTGTACCTTCTGGTGAGCGTACTCATGTTTGGATCGCTGATCGGGGCAGAGCAGACGACGCTGCATCTCTGGCACCCTATGCCAGCTCCCAGTCGTGCCGTTCTTAACGATCTGGTCGCTGAATACGAAGCTCTACATCCTGACATCAGGGTCCATTTACTCTACAAAGAAAATGAAGAAGTTCGCATGGCCTATATGTCTGCCACCGGTTTTACTGAGGGTGGTCCGGATTTGTTATATGGTCCCAGTGATTTTACCGGCGCTCTGGTGGAGATGGATATCGTTAAACCACTTGAAAACTTTTTCTCAGAAGAAGAATTAGCTGCCTTTGATCCCAAAGGTCTCACCTGGTATCAGGGTCATCTCTATCAGATTGGAGATGAGCTGGGGAATCACCTTGCTCTCGTCTACAATAAGCGTCTGTTTGCTGAAGTCGGGTTGAATCGACCACCTGAAACATTGCAGGAACTCATCGAGTTTGGCAAGAAGCTGACCATTGATAAGGATGGAGATGGAGTGGTCGATCAATACGGTTTGGTGTGGAATTTCACCGAACCCTTCTTTTTTATGCCCTTCTATGCCTCCTATGGTGGCTGGGTCATGGACGAGGATCAGAATCCCACACTAAATAACGATGCTGCTATAGATGCCTTTAAGTTTGTCCGGGATATGCGAGACGTCCATGGCATCATTCCCATAGAATGCGATTATGATATCGCGGACTCCAAGTTTAACACTGGTGCTGCTGCCATGCTCATCAATGGAGCCTGGTCGTGGGCTAAATATATGGATTCACCACATGTTGATTTTGGTCTGGCAGTTTTACCGGTGAATGAAGAAACTGGACTTTTCCCTGCACCGATGATTGCCACCAAGGGATACTACATGAATCCCTATGTGAGTGGTGAGCGGGAAAAACAAGTCGTAGAACTTATGAAGTTTCTCACTGGAGCTCATGCTCAGTTTGAATATTCCAGTAGGCTAGCTACAATTCCTACTCGTTTAGAGGTTCGACAACTACCCCAAATTGCTGAAGATCCAGTAATCATGACATCTATAGAGCAGGTGAGTCGAGGCAAAGCCATGCCCATTTCACCCCAGATGCGCGCAATCTGGGATGCTATGCGACCGGCCTATCAAAATGTGTTGGGTGGTAGCATGACACCTGAAGAGGGGGCTGCCTATCAACAGAAGGTTGCTGTACAAAAAGTGGCTGAACTGTTTGAAGGACAGGATATAGATAGGGATGCTGTGAATATCACCGCCATCCTGGTTTATCTCGCTGGCCTCATTTTAGTCATCTGGGCCTTGTACAAATTATTCGTAGCCTTCATTCTTCCTCTCATGCATGGAATCCCAGGTGTTCAGGTCCAGGAATCCCGATTTGGGGTTCTCATGGTGGCACCGGCAGCCCTTTTCATATTTGGAGTGGTAGTCTACCCATTTTTCTATAATCTGGTTATTTCATTTTCAAATATGGGCTTGACTACTGTCAATGATTGGCAAATTATTGGTTTATCCCAATACGGGAAAGTCCTGACTGACTCACAATTCTATCACTTCTTTTTGCGGACTATCATCTGGACTGTAGTGAATGTAGCTTTACATGTCATTATTGGCACCATGCTGGCCATGTTGCTAAACCGACCCCTGCCTGGGAAAGGTATCATCAGAGTCCTCCTGATTTTACCCTGGGCGGTTCCCAGTTATATCACAGCTTTGACCTGGCGAGGTATGTTCAACATTGACTATGGCGCTGTTAATATCATTCTGAACAAATTTTTTGGTATTGCACCCATTTCGTGGCTGATTGATCCAACAAACGCATTTATAGCCACCATTATCACCAATGTATGGTTGGGTATCCCGTTTATGATGATCATCGCCCTGGGAGGCCTCCAGTCCATCCCTCAAGAGCTTTATGAAGCAGCTTCCATAGACGGAGCTTCACCCTGGCAACAGTTCAAGAAAATCACCCTGCCGCTTCTGAAACCCGTCATGATACCTGCCATTACTTTGGGTATAGTCTGGACCTTCAATAACATCAATGTGGTCTGGCTGGTATCGAATGGTGGACAACCAGGTGATCAGACGCATATCCTGGTAAGTTTTGTGTATCGTGCAGCTTTTAACCTGTATAGATACGGATATGCTGCGGCATTCAGTTTTATGATATTTCTCATGCTGGCCTTGTTCTCCGTGAAATTTATGCAAAAAAATAAAGCCACTGAAACGGCATATTAGAAGTTAGAAGTTAGAAGTTAGAAGTTAGAAGTTAGAAGTTAGAAGTTAGAAGTTAGAAGTTAGAAGTTAGAAGTTAGAAGTAGGAGTGCTTTACAACGAACTTGACGAATGATACGAACTAATAATATAGAGACCCCATTCGTAATTTTCGTTTTTTTCGTTGTGAAAAAAGGTGCATATAATATGATTATTCGACTAAGTAGATAAGAGATATGAAAAAGACATCACCTCTCCAGTACATTATGATCTACAGTATACTATTAGTGGCTGTGGCGTGGTCTATTTATCCTATTCTGCGAGTTATTACTATATCCATTAGACCGGGTGATAATCTGTTGACAGAGAGCCTATCGATTATTCCAGATGACTGGACTTTTGATAATTACATCAAACTTTTTGTGGATCACCCCTTCGGGACCTGGATATGGAATTCTATCCTGGTTACAGTTACTGTGGTAATAACAGGTGTTGCCCTGGCTTCGACTGCGGGCTACGCGCTGTCCCGCTTTCGCTTCCCTGGCCGAGAAGCAAGTCTTCTCAGTCTCCTGGTTACCCAGATGTTTCCAGCCACCATGCTTCTGTTGCCCCTCTTTATCATGCTTTCCAGTCTCCATTTGATAAACACATATCTTGGTTTGATTGTGATATATTCTTCAACTGCCCTACCATTCTGCGTTTGGCAGATGAAGGGTTACTACGATACCATTCCCTATTCACTGGAAGAAGCTGCTCGCATAGATGGTGCCAGCAGATTTATGGCTTTTTATAAAATTATTCTACCCCTGGCATCTCCTGCTCTGGTGATTACAGCTCTATTTTCTTTTATGTCCGCCTGGACAGAGTACATCGTTGCAGCCCAGGTTCTCTGGTACGAGGAAATGTTCACCCTGCCCATCGGATTGAAATCCTTCCAGGCGAATATGACTACAGAGTGGGGTCTATACGCTGCCGGTGCCATGATAGTCTCAGTACCTGCCATCGCTCTTTTCCTCTTTCTCACAAAATATTTGATCGGCGGTCTCACTCTGGGGTCGGTCAAAGGCTAGCTATCTCAATCGATTAGGAATATCCATGAAAAACTTACATCTCATCATTCTGCTTATAATGGGAGTGTTACTATTCTCCGGATGTGAAACACTCACAACCGAATCACAATTATTAGAAGCTCCCTGGGTCTTGAAATATGATTCAAGTCGTGTCGGTCTAAGAGAAGGTTGGTTTGATAACGATTATGACAGATCCATGTGGGAATCTACCGAGGTACCTGGAGTATGGGCTGATGGAGAATATGATGGCTTTGCCTGGTATTCTACCCAGATACAGGCTAGAAATATTCCAGCTGGTTACAATCTCGCACTTGTTTTTGATTCCATCGATGACAATGCAGTTGTGTGGTTGGATGGACGACTATTTGGGAAACAAATGGGTTACAATATCAAGTTCTATTTCGATATCGGTGATAAATTAACCGATGGCAAAGTCCACCAACTGGTACTCCGCATTGAGGATATTGCCGGTCCAGGTGGTATTCCCGGAGCAGTCTATCTGGAACCCTATCTGGATGAGATCGATTTATTGCGTAGTGAAGCAAGTAAACATAATGCTCCCGAAGCCCCTGAATGGTCCAGAGATGCAAATATATATGAAATCTTTGTGCGGTCGCATAGTGATGACAGAAGTTTTAAGGCAGTTACTGCCGACCTGGATCGTATTCAAGCATTGGGGATTGATCTAGTCTGGTTGATGCCAATCCATCCCATTGGCGAAAAAAACCACAAATTCGCAGTGGGCTCTCCTTACGCAGTCCAGAATTATTATGAAGTCAATCCTCGGTTTGGAACGATGGATGAATTTAAAGCCCTGGTGGACTCGGTTCATGCGAGAGGAATGCACATTATTCTGGATATGGTGCTGAATCATACGGCCTGGGATAATCCACTGATTGAAGAGCATCCAGAATGGTATATGAAAAATGAAGCTGGAGAAATGGTTCCGCCAAATGTTGACTGGTGGGATACGGTAGATCTTGATTATAGTAAGCCTGAGTTACGGAAATGGATGATAGAGATGTTGGGGTGGTGGCTGCAGGAAACCGGGGTTGATGGTTTTCGTTTTGATGTCGCAGAGCTGGTGCCGTATGAATTCTGGGCCGAAGCCAAGACCTATTGTCAGGACATTAACTCTGAGGTCTTCTTTTTGGCTGAGGGTGCTAGACCAGAGCTTCATTTAAGTGGACATGATATGACCTATTCCTGGAATATCTGGGGTGGAATCACCCAATTGGCCCAGGGCAATGCTGATCCCTCAGAGATCAAAAAATCTTATGAAATGGAGCAATTTCAATATCCCCAGGGTGCTATGAGAATGCGTTTTACCGAGAACCATGACAAGACCCGTTCCCACATTCTGATTCCAGATGAGAATCTAAACCTTACAGCCTGGGCTTTTGTGGCCTTAATGAAGGGCAATCCTTTAATCCATGCTGGTCAGGAAATCGGTGCTGATTCACAAATCGATATCCATCTTGATGACAAAATTGATTGGGATACTGGAGATCGAGAGTTGGAGAAATCAATGGCAGAGGTTTTGAAACTGAGAAAAATCTGGATAAAACCAGATGATACATTCGAAATTATCATTGCCGACAACCAGCGCCTAATTATGGCCTATAAACATGGTCCAATTCTGGTCTTTTTTAATTTTTCTAATGCAGAATTCAAGTTTAAAGCAGATGGAATTGAGGAAGTCCTCCTGGGTAATTTGCCTCTCAACGAAGATGGCCAATTTTTACTGTCACCACACCACTTCGCTGTGGTTAAATAAGCTTTTAACCTTAAGTAATGCATTACAAAACAATTCAATTAAGATTTTCGGGGTCAATCATGAAAAAGCTAGTTACTATTTTTCTCATAACCATTATTACACAGCTGGGGTTTGCACAGGATAGTGTTGATGTCACCTTCTACTATTATCCAATGAATAATCCAAACGATGTACATGTTCCTGGTGAGTTTAATGGGTGGAATCCCTCATCTGCAGCTTCTCAGATGATCAATAATGCATCTGAGAATACCTGGTCAAAAACGATTCGATTGAGAGTGGGTGGTCCCAACCCTCTACCAGCACCAAACAGCGTCCCCGGTGCGTATCAATACAAATTTCATGATGGTGATTGGTTCTCTGACCCCTTGAATCCACGTCAAAACTCATCTGATAATAATAATACATTTTTGCCCATCAATGACCCGACAATACACTTACTGTTACCGAACTCTACGCCAACCGTTACGGTGGTTCGTACTCGATTTCCGGAGATATCAGCATATTTATTCCCTTCCACTGCTACTGAGCTTGATACATCCACTATCGCTTTGAGCATTGGGGCGGTTACCTATACTAATATTGGTTCTGCCTATGATTCCATAACACATCGATTCAGTCTTATAGTGCCAGATGCCTTAGGAGATGGTGAACATTCTTTGGTTATTTCTGCCGCAACCCTGAATGGTGACTCGCATAGTGATACAACCAGCTTTTCGGTTCAGGCAGATGAAGTTCAATTCCTTACCCTGCCCGCACAGACATGGAAAGACAGTTGGCACATTATGGGAGCCATATATGATATTGATGGTGGTATGAATGCGGACGTTCATTCAGCAGAGTTATCTAGAGCTGGAGAGATCTGGAATGTTTCAGTAGTGGATGGAATCATTGATACAACCATCGACTTGATTGATGATGAAAATAATTTCCAGATTCAGGCCATCATTGATGGTTCTCAAGAGAGTTCAACAATTTTACCTATTCTGAAAAGGGTTGATCATGAACCCGTGGCCACTCTGGATATTAGTGATACTGGTGCTATGCTGATTCTCAACGGTGCTAACAGCCAGGATCCTGATGGGGGCGTTTTGACTTATCAATGGAGTGGTGATGCACGTAATCCTGAGAGCCTTGGTCTACAGGGATTGACTGCTAATCAGGAAATCATTACAAGACCCACCACCCCGGGCGAATATTATGTGTCATTAAGGGTTGAAGATGAAGCAGGAGAGGCGGATTCGACTCAGGGCTACTTCTTTGTGGAGCAAGATGGTGAATCCATAAATGTTGGTCATTTTGAAGACAATCCACAATGGGTTAAAAATAGTCGTATCTACCTTTTATTCTTCAAAGCGTTTACACCAGAAGGAACCATAGCTTCAGCTATTCCCAATTTGGATTATATCGCCGCCATGGGTTTTAATACGATTTGGGTGTTGCCAGTAATGGAGATTCCCGGGGATGTGGATAATCAGATCAATATTGGCTATTACATTGAAGATTTCATGCATGTCGAGTCATCATATGGCACTGACCAGGATTATAAGGATTTTGTAAGTGCAGCCCATGATTTGGACCTTAAGGTGATTCAGGATGTGACGCCTAATCATAGTGGGGATGTCCATCCCTTTGCTGAAGAAGCAGCTACATATGGTGAAGCATCCCAGTATTGGCACTATTATCAAAGCGAATACATCCCCCACAATGCCAATGGTCTTGGAGATTGTTTCACACCTGAAGGGATTTACTATTATTGTGGTTTTAGCGAAAGATTACTCAATTGGGATTGGCGTGATCTGGATGCCCGGCGGTATATGACTGGTGTCTATGAATACTGGATGGAAGAATTTGGAATCGATGGGTATCGCTACGATGTCTATTGGGGTCCCAACCGGAAGTACGGAGAAACAAATATGGGTGTGCCGGTGCGTGAAGCTCTGAAGCACATCAAACCAGATATCCTTTTATTAGGCGAAGATGATGGCACAGGGGCTGGAACTGAATCGATCTATTCTGATCAAGGCGGTGGATTGGATGCGGCCTATGATTTTAAAACATATTTCAATGCCATTCGGAATTTTAGTTTTTCCTCGAGTAGTGTTAACACTTTACATAACGAGTTGAATAATGGGGGGTATTACCCAGGTGAAAACTCCTACTATTTGCGCTTTATGGAATCCCAGGATGAAGATCGCATCAGCTATAAATACAATTCCTTTGTAAAAACGATGCCCATGGCATCAGTGATTCTTACGGCACCTGGTATTCCCATGATTTCCAATGGTCAGGAAGTGGGCTGGGGCAAGGGCATGGGAGCTCCTGGTGAGCCAGATCTCAACGATCGTAGACGAGGGGTAATTGACTGGGAATTTGAGGGCAGAGACCTGTTGACACCTCACTATCAAAAATTGGCACAAATCAGGGCACAATTCCCAGCTTTCTGGCAGCATAAGCAGGATACAAATTATGATGGCAATGTAGATGATTCCGATGAATCAGATTTCGATCGTGTAGGAACAGGGAACGGCATTCTTTATGCATTTTTACGTCCATATACCAATTCAAATGGACTCACTGTGGTTAACTTTTCTTCTCAAGCTCAGAGCGGAACACTGGATCTTTCTGCGCAAAATTTGAAATTCACAAACGGATTTAGCCTTGATTCAACCTATTGGGTGAACAATCACTATACAGGTATAAATGTGGAGTTGACTGGTTTAGAGTTACAAAATTTTACCATCTCCCTCGCTGACTATGGAACGGCCATAATAACGATTTCCGATAATCAGGAGATGGTGGAGATTCCATCCTTGCCAGACATTGTATCTGTGGATGATCAGGAGCTAGTTCAGGCTGATGATTTCAGACTTCACCAGAATTATCCAAATCCCTTCAATCCAGTTACTACCATTCGCTATTATTTGGCTAACCCAAGTGAGCTGGAGCTGAATATTTATGATATTAATGGTCGGCTCGTTACTAACCTGGTTTCAAGCGCTCAGAGTGCTGGATACCATGAAATCACCTGGGAAGGGCAGTCATCCACAGGTTTAACAGTGGAGACAGGATTATATCTGGCTCAAATTAGAGCAGGAGAATTCTCTGACGTTATCAAGATGATTTATCTGAAATAGTAGATTCATGAGGGTGGCCGTTTTTAATATTACCCGTATAATTCTTGGTGGTTTTACATTAGTGCTTATATGGGCATGTTCCTCTGATTTCCAATCATTCGACTTTCAGCTTGAACCTGGAAGCAATCGCGAGATTGCCTATACTGACAAACAAGATGCACATTGGGTAACCCGCGCAGGAGGGTATAACAGCTCTCCCTGGCACGGACTTACTGCGTTAAAACGTGGGTATCTTGAAGACCTGTTCATTTCTGTTGAGGGTGTCTTGTTACCGCGGGAGGAGGCTCTGGTAACTATTACGCCAGCGTCTCTCATACGCAGTTATCCCAGCCTGGGAATTCGTGAGACTTGGACACTTCTTGATGAAAAACGGGTGCTCCTCGTAGAACTCGAGGCAGAACAAGCCACGCACTGGACAGTTCAACCAGCTATTCTGGGTGGAAATCAGCCTGCGGATTTTGAGATCAGTAAATCAGAGCAGGAATTGAATGTCATTTTAAATCGCATGAGAGTGATTCCATCCAGCTATCCCCACCTCAAAATCTGGTTTTCTCAGGCCATGAGCTGGCTCCCTGCAGAGGCTCCTGACTTGCCACTTTATTCAGCATATCTGACACCACGGGCTGATTATTCTGCGTCACATCGTCTGGCCATTGCTGTTTCTCTGAGCAAGGAAGCCCAAGAAATGGATTTGGAGCCAGGTTGGATGGAAAGTGCCCGCAGCCTCAGACAGCAACGGATTGATACACGAGCTACATCCACAGAATTCCAAAGCAATTTACCTGAGCTGGATAAAGCCATCTTCTGGGCGCATCATTCACTGGATGCTCTGGTAATGAAACAAGTGGGGAAGGGTATTTATGCCGGACTGCCCTGGTTTGATGATTACTGGGGACGAGATGCCTTTATTTCATTCACCGGTGCTGTTCTGGTAAGTGGGCAATATGAAGATGCTCGACAAATTCTACTGTCCTTCGCAGACCTTCAAAATAAAGACGAATTTGATCCAGATTATGGCCGGGTTCCCAATCGTGCTCAACCTGATAACATCATTTACAATACCACGGACGGAACCCCCTGGTTTGTCAGATCTGTGTGGGATTACTATAGATATAGTAATGATGCCAAATTTTTGCAAAAGATGTGGCCAGCCATTCGTCGCGCCACAGAGGGCTCCTTGATGAACTGGGTTGACGGGGATGGTCTCCTGCGACACGCCGATGCCGATACCTGGATGGATGCCAAGGGTCCGGACGGCCCCTGGAGTCCCCGGGGAGATCGGGCAATTGATATTCAATTTATCTGGCGTGATCAATTAGAGATTACCAGGCGTCTAGCTCAGAAATATGGGGATATTGTACTGGTAGAAGAGATTGAGCTGACCCTTAACAAGTGCAATACTGCGCTTGAAAAATATAGATCTGCCGAGGATGGCTTTCTGGTTGACCATTTAAATGCTGACGATTCACAGGACCATCAAATCCGGCCAAATGTATTTCTTGTTCCCAGGTTGTTTCATGAAACCTGTGATTGGGCGACCTTTGAGGTTCTAGCGCCTCAGCTGATCACTCGGAAGGGGGTTTTATCATTGGCCCAGGATGATTCCAATTTCCATCCTTACCATCTCCAACCCGGTCTGTATGTGAAAGATGCGGCCTATCACAATGGTATCATCTGGACTTGGAATTCCGCGGCCACTATTACGCCAGCGATTCAGTTCCACCAATATCACTACGCAGAAGCACTGTTTAACGATCTCACACAGCAAATAATAGAGCGTGGAGCAATTGGTACCATTGCGGAACTCACGGATGGTTGGCCCAGGGAAGGAGAGCTACAGCTCTCAGGTACCTTTAGTCAAGCCTGGAGTCTGGCAGAATACCTCCGCAGTTTTTATCAGGATATTTTGGGTATCCAACCCGATTTATCGGAAGCTCATGTGACGATTGCACCTCGACTCCTCAAAAACATAAGAGAAGTGATTTTCAAGCACCCCATCGGTGAGGATCAATGGGAGATTGAGTACCAAGATTCTGAATCACAATTTGATATTCACCTCTCTCGCGCAATTACAGCAGAGATGAATCTTTCGTTTGAGTTATTTGTGAATGATGAGGTCACGCACCTTGATCTAAGCTGGAAGCAGACTGATTTGCACCTTCAATATGAGAAGCAAATGGGGCAGTGGACGGTCCCAGGTGATGCTGGGGAGTATATGGTGACCCGTGAGGCAATTGTTACTGCTCCAAACAGCCTGGCTTTTTGTGAGCTCGATACAACAAGGAAAGTGCCAGCCTTGATGGGACCAGAACATCGGCTCCTGAGTGAAAAAGAGCTCATCAGGTTTAGCACGACATCTAAATCTATCCTCAAGCTCTCTGATGCTGAAGGGGATGATCATGGCTTGAATTCTCGATTTACATACCCCTCAAACCCTCAGTTTGAGGTCGGCCTGGCCGATATATTGGAATTTGAAGTGAGTCAGGGAGTTAATTATTACGAGTTTGAGTTCACGTTTTCGAATCTGGTTGATCCTGGCTGGCATCCCGAATATGGATATCAATTGACGTATTGTGCTATTGGAATCAGCTATAATCCAACAACTGGTACAAATGATCCGGGGAAAAATTCCCAAGCTAAATTTCAAGCGGGTTTTAAAGCCGATCAGATCATGTATATCAGCGGTGGCGTACTACTGGTAGATAGTAATCATCAACCTGAAGCAGAGTATATGCCTGGAACTGTTGCAGGTGCCATAGGTAATGCAGAAACAGACCAAATCAAGTTTAGCTTACCCCGGGACCTTTTCCCGGTACCGCTTCAAAATGCAACTTTCCAAATTGCCGTGGGCTGTCAGGATGACCATGGTGGTGCAGGCATTGGTGATTTCCGACCTGTGGAAGCAGAAGGAGCCGAATGGAATGGTGGCGGTGGAAGCGCAGGAAGCTCCAACGTGTATGACTGGCTGATCGACTAGCTTCAAATGGGATAGTTGCCATGGCCTTCAGACCGGGGATAATTAGCGTACTTTTTAAAAGGGGTTTTAACGCCCAAGGGTTTGGACTAAAGCCCATATTATGTGGGTTGAAGTGCCCCCCGCATTAAAAGGCGGGGTAATTAAACTATAGCAAGAGATTTGATGCTAAAACTAATTCACCTCTCTGTGCACTCAGCGTTCTTCGTGGTTAAAAAGCGACCCCTGTAGTAGCTGACCGTCCCAATAATTGCTTGTAAAAAATAATTTGGAACTATTCTAACTTAAGTCATATTAACCACCTGTGAAGAAGACCTGGAAACATACTGCCATTCTAACACTACTCCTGATAGGGATTATGCAAATAATTCCCTTTGTTCCAACGCATAACAATTGTCAGGCTGCTTGTTGTGTTGAGGCTGTAACATGTTGCGAGACACAAGTTGATACGGGTTGTGATATGGCGATGACTTCTTGCAATGTGACGCTCTTTGTCCCCTTGATTTCGGCTCCGCTTATCAAGGTAGACTCCAATGTTCATATGGATATTGCTGTAAATCCTGTGATCTCCGGGGAGACATACGGTAGTGAGGAACAGGTCAATCTCACAAGTTTAGTTCCAATACTCGAAGCACCCCCCCCACTTTATTTACCACTGCTCATTTAGATCTCCACAAATTCAGATTTTCCCACAGAATATTTTAACTCTGTGAATTTGTACGTAAATTTTGGCTTTGTTTTGGAGATGGTAATGTGTATCAATTAAAAAATAGTTCAAAAGAAAAATGCTGGACACTTAGTCCAGTCCTGATGCTAGTTATGCTGAGTTCAGTTGCACTCGGTGACGATATAAGCCAACGACAATCAGCATGGCATGCTCAATTGGAAAAACCTCCCGCCAAGCTCACATCAGCTGCTACAAGTGTAGACGACCTCATAGAAAATGTTCTTACGAACAATTCTCAACTCCGCGCCCAATATGCTGATTGGAAGGTGAAAGTTGCCGCCCAAAAAACGGTAATCACACTACCTGATCCAACCTTCTCAATGGGATATTTTATTGAATCGGTAGAAACTGCCCAGGGACCTCAAAATGCGAAACTGTCAATTGGTCAAACATTTCCCTGGATTTCGAAGACAAGAGCAAATTTCGACATCAAACAGGCCAGGGCGGACCAGGCCTATGAGAAATTGGAAAATATTCGCTTAACACTCATTCGCGATCTGAGATTACTGTGGAATGAAGCGACATACCTTCAAAACTCCATTGATATCATCGCGCAGAAATCTGGTCTATCCAAAGATCTCGAAGCAGTATTAACGACACAGTATACCAGTGCAAGCATTTCTCATAAGGGTTATGCATCAGTTCAAATTCAATCACTTAAGTGGACAGAGAAACTCTTGACCCTGGTTGACCAGTTATATCGAATTCGGATTAATCTAGGTGCCTTACTTGAGTTGGATGGTCCTTTAGATCTCAGCGCTATTCCTGGGAGCTCTGCGTTCGAAGGCGTAAGCCAATCAGATCATGGGTTTTCAAATCTGCATCCCAAATTATTGAGTTTGGACAAGTCGATCGAAAGTTCTGAAGCAGCTCAGGTAGCTGCGTTAGCAGACTATTATCCAGACTTACGAATGGGTCTGGATTACATTTTTACCGGGGAAAAAGTAGTCGATGGTAGTGCAATACCAGAGAGTGGGCAGGACCCAATTATCTTTTCGATGGGCTTCTCCATACCGATCTGGAATTGGGGTAAGCAACGATCAGCAGTTAATGTAGCGAAGTATCAAGTTGAGCAGGCTCAAGCACTTCGAAACCATGCAGAAATTCAACTGAGGATGCAACATGCCATAGCACTATCAGAATTGGCTGAGAATCAACGACAGATTGCTTTATTTACAGATGTATTGATTCCTAAATCAGAAGAGATCGTCCAGGTTGCTGAGCAAGCTTATATCAGCCAGAGTGCTGATATAGAAGCCTTAACAGAGACACGACAAGAATTGTTAAACCTGAGACTGCGTTTGGCAAAAGCTCAATATTCGGCTGAAATACAAAATATCACAATAGCCTATTTAGAGGGTGAGTAAAATGGATTTATCAAAAAATATATATTTTGAGAAGATGAGGAAGTTTAGGCTGAATTCAGGTCTAATGATGGGATTGGTGCTTATCGTGGGAATTACTCTGGGAGGTTTTCTTTTCTCAGGGGATTCAACAGGTGAAAATTTTACTGATGGACATGTCGACCATGAAAAGGGCTCGACGTGGACCTGCTCCATGCATCCCCAGGTTAAACTGGATGAGGCTGGACAATGCCCGATCTGTTTTATGGATTTAATTCCATTAGCTGTTGAGCAGGACACAGGAGTTTTCGAAGAGATCAGTCTATCTGCAGCAGCAATTAAATTAGCTCAAATTTCGACTACACCAGTCCGTCATGGTATGGCCCACAGTGATTTTCACCTGTCAGGCAAGATTGATTATGATGAAACGCGGGTTAAAAATATTGCCGCCTGGTTTCCGGGTAGACTGGAACACCTGTATGTGGATTACACCGGAATTCGAGTGAATAAAGGTGATCATTTGCTGGAAATATATAGTCCAGAACTCTATTCGACCCAAAGTGAATTACTCCAGGCTTACAGCAGGAAAAACCGTACAGGTCAAAGTCCTGCGACTCAAAAAACTTCACTGGCAACCTATGCAGCCGTGGTGGAAAAGACCAAACTGCTTGGTTTGAGTAAGGCACAGATAAAGTCCATCACCAGCACTGGCAAAGCCCAGTCAGTATTGCAGATTAACAGTCCTATAACGGGGATCGTTATTCAGAAAAATGCTATCGAGGGTAAGTATGTCAAAACAGGCGAGCAGATATATTCAATTGCTGACTTATCAAAAGTTTGGTTAATCCTTGAAGCCTATGAGAAGGATCTACCCTGGCTGACCTATGGTCAGGAACTCTCATTTTCAGTCGCAGGTTTGCCTGGCCAGGAATTCAGTGCTCATATCTCATACATTGATCCACTCGTAAATCCTGAGAAACGTAGTGTAACTGTAAGAGCAGTACTGGACAATAAGCAGCGGCTATTGAAGCCTGGAATGTTGGCTGAAGCATCAATTTCAGTAATGCTGAATGGGAATGGCCAGGTTGTTACCCCTGATCTGAGTGGAAAATGGGCTTGTCCTATGCACCCTGAAGTGGTGGAAAATCACCGAGGAGATTGCTCCATCTGCGGTATGGATCTGGTACCCTTGCAAGAAATCGGCGGAGTTCAGACATTGGCCACTCACGCATTACTCATCCCGGCAAGTTCCGTATTGAAAACAGGTAGTCGTGCATTGGTTTATGTGCAAACCAGTGAAAGTGAATCGATTCAGTTCGCAATGAGAGAGATTGTTTTAGGACCTCGAGTAGGGCATGAATATATCGTATTAAGCGGATTGGCAGTTGGCGAGCTAGTCGTTTCTAATGGGAATTTTAAAATTGATAGTGCCATGCAAATCGCCGGAAAAAAAAGCATGATGAGTGGCGATGAAGCTCCAGTAGCTGCACCAGTAGGTCATCAACATGGCTAAATCAAACTTTCTCGATCGCTTAATCGGAGTGCCCTTAGAAAATAGGCTGATAACTCTGATCATATTTGTTTCAATCATGATCTGGGGACTTCTATCAGCTCCATTTGACTGGGAGATTCCAGGCATAAATCGTTCTCCTGTACCAGTGGATGCCATCCCCGATATTGGTGAAAATCAGCAAATTGTATTTTCAAAATGGGCTGGACGATCGCCACAGGATATTGAGGATCAGATAACTTATCCCCTGACCGTGGCACTACTTGGCACACCGGAAGTCAAAACAGTACGTTCATTCTCCATGTTCGGGTTTTCTACCATCTATGTGATCTTTAATGAAGGTGTGGATTTTTATTGGTCAAGAAGTCGCATTCTTGAGAAACTGAATGCACTTCCAGCGGGGACATTGCCTGATGAGGTCAAGCCGATGTTGGGGCCGGATGCAACTGCTTTGGGTCAAGTATTCTGGTATACACTGGAGGGCCGAGATGAGCAGGGACAGCTAACCGGTGGCTGGGATCTTCATGAATTGCGCTCAATCCAGGATTATTATGTAAAATATGGACTGTCTACAGCCCATGGTGTAGCAGAAGTAGCCTCCGTCGGCGGTTTTGTCAAAGAATATCAGATTGATGTGAATCCTCAGGCACTGCGCCACTATGGAATTTCACTTATGCAGGTCTTTAAGGCCGTTAAGGATGCAAATAATGAGATTGGCGCACGTACAGTAGAAGTCAATCGAGTCGAATATATGATTCGTGGTTTGGGCTTTATCAAAGGTTTGGAGGATCTTGAGGTAACTGTCCTGAAGGTCATTGATAATGCTCCCATTACAATTGCAGATGTGGCGCATGTCAGTTTTGGTCCAGCTTTGCGTCGTGGTGCTCTGGATAAACAGGGTTCTGAGGTTGTTGGTGGCGTCGTTGTGACCCGTTATGGCGAAAATCCTCTGGCGACAATCAATGCTGTCAAGGCCAAGATCAAAGAAATATCACCGGGACTTCCCTCAAAAACCCTGGCGGATGGTAGTGTCTCACAACTTGAGATCGTCCCTTTTTATGATAGGTCCGGTCTTATTTATGAGACTCTGGGAACCTTGAATCATGCCTTGCGAGAAGAAATTATCATCACACTGATTGTAATTCTCGTATTACTCATGCATCTCAGAGCTTCAATCCTGATCAGCATGATGATGCCGGCTGCTGTTCTGATCACTTTTGTAGGCATGAAATTATTCCATGTTGATGCAAATATTGTGGCCTTGTCAGGTATAGCAATTGCGATTGGAACCATTGTGGATATGGGCATAATAATGACCGAAAATATCCTCAAGAAAATTGAAAACGACCAGAAGTCGCCACATGTTATCAACCGGATTTTAGAAGGTGCCAGGGAAGTGGGACCGGCGATTCTTACGGCAGTTTCTACCACGGTCATCAGCTTTCTGCCAGTATTTACTATGGAAGGTGCAGAGGGCAAGTTGTTCAAACCGCTGGCTTACACCAAGACTTTTGCATTGATATCATCTGTTGTTTTGGCCATTCTGGTTCTACCTGTGGTTGCCAGTTTTATTTTTTCACAGAAAAGTCATAAACAGTGGACCAGGAAGTTGTCACTGACAATTCTGATTGCCCTCTCAATGTGGGTAGCTATTTCATACAATATTATCATCGGTCTGATCCTTGGCAGTATTGCACTCCTGCAACTGCTCAAACCGTGGCTGAAAAATTATGCCTGGCTTTATCATGCAAAAACTTTGAACTACTTACTCGTTTTTGATGTGATCATACTGCTCTCACTCACCTGGGTGCCTCTAGGCTATGAATATGGTGTTATCGTGAACTTTCTGATGGTAGCTGTTCTGGTTGGGTCCATTTTGGGTCTGATCAAGACCTTTACTGGGGTGTATCCAAAAGTCCTTTTGTGGATGCTGGAAAATCGTGGATTTGCACTGCTGCTACCCTCAATTCTGTTGATGGTTGGGTTGAATGCCTGGCTCGGTTTTGATACGATATTTGGCTGGTCACCTGATGTGATCAAACAGAGCCGACCCTACCAAAAAATGGTGCATGTTTTTCCAGGATTAGGCCGGGAATTTATGCCTGATCTGGATGAAGGCTCCTTTCTGTATATGCCCACTACCATGCCTCATGCAGGCATGGAGGAATCACTGGATGTTCTCTCAACTCTGGATCGGGCTCTATACTCAATCCCTGAGGTCGAGAACGTCGTAGGGAAGATTGGTCGCGCTGAAACGGCCCTGGATCCAGCACCTCTTTCTATGGTCGAATCGGTCGTTACCTATAAATCTGAATACATTCAGGATGCATCAGGGAATACACTCAAATTCGAAGTTGATGACGATGACCACTTTGTCAGAGATTCAAATGACCAATTGATCCTGGATAGTCATGGGAAACCATTTCGACAATGGCGTAGCCACATCCGGAATAATCAGGATATTTGGGATGAACTGGTTAAGGTTGCCCAACTACCGGGCACCACCTCCGCCCCAAAATTGCAGCCTATTGCTGCCCGTATTGTTATGCTTCAAAGTGGTATGCGAGCCCCCATGGGCATTCGAGTACATGGGTCCGATATAGTTACGATGGAGGCATTTGGACTGGAGCTTGAACATTATCTAAAAGAAATCCCATCGGTAAAAGCCAGTGCAGTTTTTGCTGATCGTATTGTCGGTAAACCATATCTTGAAATCGACATTCATCGACGGGCAATTGCCAGGTACGGATTGTCTATCCGCGATGTTCAGCAGGTTATTGCCGTAGCGATCGGTGGAAAACAGGTTGGGATGACTATAGAGGGTCGTGAACGGTATCCCATCCGGGTTAGATATATGCATGAATTCAGAGAGAATGATGAGAGCTTTGAATCAATCCTGGTCCCAACACCCTCTGGGGCACAGATTCCATTGGGACAGTTGGCGACCATTCGCTATACCCGAGGACCGCAAGTCATCAAAAGTGAGAATACTTTTCTGCTCTCATATGTCCTTTTTGATAAGGTCGATGGCTTTGCAGAGGTAGATGTAGTTGAACAGTCTCGAGCATACTTAGACAGTAAAATTGATGGAGGTGAACTCAAGGTTCCTGACGGTGTAAGTTTTGACTTTACAGGCTCCTACGAAAACCAGGTTCGAGCGACCAAGAGAATGCGGATTGTGCTTCCGCTCGCCCTGATGTCAATCTTTGTGATTCTGTACATACAGTTCAAACGTACTTCCACAACACTCATCGTATTCTCAGGAATATTTGTTGCCTGGGCTGGGGGATTCACCCTAATCTGGTTATATGGGCAACCCTGGTTTATGAATTTTTCTCTGGGCAGTCTGAACTTTCGAGAAATATTTCAAATCCATGAGATCAATTTGAGTGTTGCAGTCTGGGTAGGTTTTCTAGCACTATTTGGCATTGCGACAGATGATGGGGTGTTAATTTCGACTTATCTCGATCAACAGTTTAAGGAGCTTAAACCAACGACACGTAAAGAGATTCAAGCCGCTGCTATTCTAGCGGGCAAGAGGCGTATCCGCCCGGCCATGCTAACCACAGCAACAACATTACTGGCCTTGATACCGGTTCTAACTTCAACCGGAAGAGGAGCTGATGTCATGGTCCCCATGGCAATCCCGTCGTTTGGAGGGATGCTTTTTGCAATTAGCAATACATTCGTCGTCCCAGTTTTATACGTGATATTAGCCGAGAGACGTCTATTAACGGAAAATAAAAAGTAGTGAATTTAAGCATGTCGAGGTCATATTGATAATCTTGGAATCAACGGAAAAGTAAGGGATGGAAATTTCCTGGTTACATTTTCGGGTTTTAGATAAAAAAATAGCTACTCGAGGTAAGGGAGTGATAATATGGAAAAGCACGTCTTTAAAGTAAACGATATGAATTGCAATGGTTGTGTGGCCACAATCCGACAAGGTTTGGAGGCAGATACGCGCATTGAAACAGTTGACATTCAATTATCGAAAAAACAGGTTTCGGTCAGTGGTGATCTCACACCTGAAGAAACAGCTGAAATTATTAGAAATTCAGGATTCAATCCTGAGTAGGGCACGCAAAAAAAAGGGTTCCTGGGGAGTCTGTTCTCTAACTAATGCGAGGTATTCTTCACATCCTGGCTCATTTCCTTGTTCCAGCGGTAATAGCACCGTGGATAAGCAAATTCATGCGCCCAGCCAGGAGCTGGTGGTATTACTGGGCAATGATGTCCGCCACAATGTTAGTGGATTTGGATCATTTTTTGGCTGAACCGGTATATGATCCTGCCAGGTGCAGTTTAGGTTTTCATCCACTACATTCATTTTGGGCCATAGGAGTCTATGTACTATTAATATTCCCTGAAAAAACGCGGGTGATTTCAATCGGCTTGCTGGTGCATATGATGCTGGATGGAATTGATTGTGCCCTGATGTGATACAGTAAATAATTGATCAACAATAAACGAAGAAAGAGGAGATTTATGAAATATTTATTAATGGTAGCTATCGTATCGGTTTTTGCTATTGGATGCAAAGGTGAAAAACAAGTACCAGAAATGAAGCATGATCAACATGCTGCTGCGGAAATGGGCAAAGCATCAACCGGGGCAGAAAAAATAATCTATTACACCTGCCCTATGGAATCCCACAAAAATATTCACAGCTCTGAACCGGGGACTTGTAGCGAATGTAATATGACCTTAGTTCCTGGCGTTATTACAACTGCAGAAAAGATGGAATATTATGGTTGTCCTATGGAAATTCACAGCCATGTTCGTCACGAAGCACCAGGAAGATGTGCTGAGTGCAAAATGGAACTCAAACCCATGCGCTTGAAAAAAACGTCTGAGATATAAAGACCCCTAAATTCGATTTAGTTTTTATTTTGATTCTCTGAGGTCATTGTTAACATCGTGTGAAATCAAATTTTAACCTTGATGATGTAAGCAAAAAGTCCTTCTTAAGGGGACATACGGTTACTTCATTCTTGAATAAAAGGAATACATAATGCAGGATATTTTGGATCTGCTAATGAGCAACAAGCTCTACATGGGAATTGCAGCGTTTGTTGGTATCGGATTATTGATATTTTTGATGAAGAAGGTATTCAAACTATTCATGATTTTGATGTTTGTGGTACTGGCCTATGGGGTTTTTATCTATGTTACTGAGGATGATCCTTTGGGTACGATAAAGAATCAGTTGAGTCCAGCCATGGAAAAACTTGATGATGCTACTCAAGATCTTCAGCAAGAAGCCTTTGACAAGGTCATCGAGGAGGTAGATAAAAAGCTTAAAAAAGCCGGAACTAAATAGTTTCAATCTTTCAGGCAATTGCCTGGAGGGCTTCAAAATGAATCCTATCTATTCAGCCTTTCTGGATAGGTAGGATTTTTTTATATCCTTCAGATCTCCGCGTGGGATTGCCGCGATTAAACGTTTGGTGTATTCGGTCTGAGGATTTTGATAAACACTATCAGCATCTCCCATCTCTTCCACTTTACCCTCGTTCATCACCACCATTCTGTCTGACATAAATTTTACCACTGAGAGGTCGTGGGAGATGAATATATAGGTTAGTCCAAATTCGTCTCTGAGTTCGTTCAGTAAGTTTAAAACCTGGGCTTGAACGGATACATCTAAAGCTGAAACAGACTCATCGCAGATGACAAACTCGGGTTGTACGGCCAGTGCTCGGGCGATACATATACGTTGTCTCTGACCACCGGAGAATTCATGAGGATAGCGATTATAGTGGGCTGGGTCGAGTTTAACTCTCTCCAATAACTCCTGCACTTTCTGTCGGCGATTCTGATCATCACCATGTAACTGGTGAACTTGCATGGGCTCTAAAATGGCCGAGCCGATAGTAATTCTTGGATTTAAGGAAGAGTAGGGATCCTGAAAAATGATTTGTATCCTTCTACGGATATCGCGCAGATCATCACCGGAAATATTGGTGATATCATTGTTGTGGAAGATAATATTGCCGGCAGTAGGCTCAATAAGGCGAAGAATGGTACGGCCCAGAGTGGTTTTGCCACAGCCTGACTCACCAACCAGACCCAGGGTTTCGCCAGGAAAAACATCAAAACTAACATCATCCACAGCCTTAACATGATCCACTACTTTACTAAATAGGCCTTCACGGATAGGGAAATATGTTTTCAGATTCTTAATAGTTAAGATGGGCTCCTGGGCGTATAGTTTTTCATGACGTTGAGCAGTTTCCTCAGGCGTAATAATCAGGTCATGAATGGTTTCATCCACAGATTTTTTAATTTCAAGCATTTCCCCATCCTCACTTTCTGACATGAAGTCAGCCATGGTGGGGAGAAGCTTTAATCTATTATCCAGAGGTGGGCGACAGGCGAGTAATCCTTTAGTATAGGGGTGCTGGGGGTCCGAAAATATTTCCCAAACCGAACCTTGTTCCACAATCTTGCCCTTGTACATCACGACAACATGATCAGCGATTTCTGCAATAACACCCAGATCATGGGTGATGAAGATGATACCCATGTCGTGGCTGTCCCGTAGTCGGCGCATCAGATCCAGGATAGTGGCCTGGACAGTTACATCCAGTGCCGTCGTGGGCTCATCAGCAATGAGAATTTGCGGGTTACATGACATGGCCATAGCGATCATCACACGCTGTTTCTGGCCGCCAGAAATCTGATGAGGATATGAATCAATTATTTTCTCAGGACGCGGGAGTTCGACTTCCTTAAATAATTCCAGGGTGCGGGATCGTGCTTCAGTCTTACTCATCTTTTGATGCAGGATGAGTGCCTCCATAACCTGGTTTCCACAGGTGAAAACAGGATTTAAAGAGGTCATGGGCTCCTGGAAAATCATGGCAATTTCATTGCCTCGAAATTCCCGCATCTCATTTTCCGGAACTTCGGTCAAATCGACAAGACCTTTTGATCTGGAATGATATTTAAGTCGACCGCCCACAATTCTTCCTGGAGGATTGGGGATTAAACGCATAAGAGAGAGGGATGTAACGGATTTGCCCGAGCCTGATTCACCCACAACGCCAACGGTACGACCTTTCTCAAGACTGAAAGAAACTTTATCGACTGCTTTTACTGTGCCTTCATCAGTACTGAAGACAGTTTCTAATTCTTGAATCTCGGTGAGCATATTCTCTGACATAATTGGTCCCATAATTTATTTCAGCATACTTATATCATTACCATGTGTGGCTGGAAATATAAATGGAAAGCCGCATGGAAAAAGGATGAAGGGGGCTGAGATTGGATTGGAATTATTGCTCCCTCGCCTGGGCTGACTCTGGATTCCAGGTGATGAGCAACAAAAATGTGCAGTGCAGTCAAATTAAAGCCATAAAATATTTTATATAATATAAGAAATATTGCACTTTTATCATGTTTAGCCCTCTTATTTTACTTATTATAGCTTAATTTCAGCAATATGATTGTTAACAGTCAGTTAACAAATTAACTTTCATAGCCATAGAACAAAATTTTGGGGGTTTTCCACAAAACGTTTGATCATTAGAAGTGGCAAGATCTCAAAATTAAAAAAATGGATGAGTTGGAGGAAGCATGGCACAGCGGCAGATTCTTCTGAGCAACGAATTAAACCGAACCAGCGAAGCAGGTGACGCAGTGGAAAAATTCCACGCTGCGGAATGCTATGCGTTGTTAGGTGAAATTGGATTCCTTAGTGAAGAGAAGGTAGCCTTGATGTTAGATCAAGGTAAAATCTCGGATCGACGAAATCGAATGTTAGAGGCTCTACAAAAAATAACCTATGCGAAAATCGCTGCACTTGAAGGCAATTATACCTTTGCCATCGAGCTATATGAGCAAGTCGCAGGGAAAATCAGTGTACTCAACCAGGGTTCGCAGCAGGAGGGTGCTCTTGCTTATTTTTACTATGAATATGCTGGATTTTTTAATCAAGTGGGGGATCTAAACGCCGCCTATAGATTTCTGGAAAAAGCGCGCAGTATCACTTCTTCAAATAAAATGAAACAAATGATTGCCTATCAATATCTTGTGTTGGATTCTGAATTAAATCAAAAGTTTGTGCTTAAGAAATGGCTACAATGCATCGCTTATTTCAACAAATATGAGATGTCAGTCATGGAATCTCAAGCCCACTTTGGCGTGGCAATTCAACTGCTTAAGCAGGAGAATATGGCTGATGCGAGTTCTCACCTGGATAAGGCGCATGAAATGGCAGCCTTGCATGGGTTTCAGTATCTTCACTGGAATATCGATTTTACCCGCGGTTGTCTCCTGGTCAATCAGAACAGAAATATAGAGGCAATTAGATACTTTCAGGATTTACTTGAAAAAGTTAACAATGCAAATTTTACAGCAAGAATTCAATCGAAGCTTGCAGAATTACACCTCATTGTTGGAGAAGCAGATCAAGCATTGGAAGCAGCCAAAGCCAGTATTGAGGTGAGTCAGCAATTTTCCATTTCTTCAGAATTAGCTGGTGCCTGTATCCTGATGGGGAAAATATATCATCGTGAAAAAGCCGATATCACCAAGGCATATTTCTATTACCAGCAGGCTTTCGGGTCTGTCATGGCTCTGTCGAAAAGGGGTATTTTCGTCAATAAGGATCGCCATAGAGTAATCAACGAGTATGTTGTCTTTCTTGAGGAGCACTTTCCAGGAGAGGTGGCAGAATCGGCCAATGAAGATTTGTTTGCCTTTTCACGGGAATTGAATTGGGTGAAAATTAAGGATCTGTTTCACTATAATTTATTTCTCTATCACTACTTGAATACTGGGGTGGGGAATAAGACTCTGGAAGCGCTGGATTTTCCAGCATCCTCATTTTATTCAGCCACTGAACGTTTGAGAAGTCGAGGCATTACTTTTCCAAATTTCCGTAAGAGTGATGTGGAAATCCCTGCTGAAAACTATGTAGAAGGTCTACAGCAATACTCCAGATTACACAGGGATAAAAGCTGGGTTGAAATAAACGATTGTTTTGAGAAAGATATGCTTAAGTATCACTATAAGTTGAATAATTATAACAAGAAGCACCTGGCTAAGAATCTTGAATTGGCTTATTCCGGAATTGTAAATCGCACAAAATATCTTACTGCGGGAAACGCTTAAGCTCTCAGGTTTCTCTGACGGGCTGTTTCAGTTAGCAATTTGTAAGAAGGTGATTGAACAAACCAGGGGGAATTTTAATGCGACACCTTTCAATTGAAAACCGGGTAATCTGGGTAAAAGGATTAATGATTGAATGCCCATTATTAAAGGCACTGCCCAATTGTCCCCTCAAAAAGTACCGCTCACTGTCCATAAAAGAAAAATTCAAACTCGTTGATGAGATGAGTGGTGATCAAATAGATACTATCGTTGAATATCATCAACGATGTCTGCATACACGCGAGTCCCCTTCAGTAGACAACTCTCTTTAGATCGACCAGGGAATTACTCCTTCTTGGTAAGATTAGTAGAGACTAAAGCAGGGTAAATAAATGGGATCCCGGGTTTGAAACCCTGACATGGTGGGTACCTGGGGGAATCCATGGACTGCCCCAATTTTGCACCTGTACCGGATTGCTGAATTATATAATTACGGTCCCCAAGACCTATTTCTTAGGTGAAAAAAACTTTCGATAAGCAATACGCTCTCTGTAAAAAGATATACTCAAGCCTACCCCTAATAGGACTGCTACCCAGAATGGAATCGGAATAGAGATAGTTAAGATTCCCATAATATCTTTCAAGAATCCACCTAAACCGACATACTCGTCCCACAATTTCACCCCCAAACCGAGAATAAAGCTTGTGACGAGAATAGAAATAACGATATCTATTAGTTGGCTAAAAATTCGATTTGATGGTTCTGAATTTTTCATAATAACCTATTCCTTTTGTCGTTTAACTAGAAATTAAACATGTCTATACAATCAACAAGTGTGAAAATCAATAAAGTAAAGGGTTAGTTCGGCCAGTATTGTGATCGATAAAGTTTATACTACGTAATACATATACCTATGAAGGTGTACTCATGGAAAATGTTCTGCAATTTTGAATGGAGGCATGTGATCGCTTTATACTTTCAGCTACGCCGGGATGCACAGAGTTAACTTACCTTCTGGTAAAAGCAGTATCTCGTTAATTTTAAATACGTTTGACTATGAAAAGGTTGTGACCGCGGTAGGAATCGAACCTACGACCAATTGATTAAAAGTCAACTGCTCTACCAACTGAGCTACGCGGCCATGTCAAAAAAACTGAAGCCTAAGATCACAAATCTGAATATCTCTTAAATACCCGTCTTCGCTTTTCAAGCTTCGCCGTGGTTATCCCTCCAAATCAAATTGTCGGGATAAAAAAGCGAGGCAATATAGTTTTGTCCCCAGCGAGGGCAAAACAATTTCAAGCTTATGTGCAGGTTTTTAGAAATACCTTATTTGGGATTGGTTGTTTTTATATAATCCCTATCTTGGAAGCATGAAAAAATTAAATAGTCCCTGGAGAACCATTTCTACAGCGGTATACGGTGCACCCAATGAGGGTAAAATCTATGGTATTCTCGAAGTTGATGTCACTGATGCATGGGAGATGATTATGGCGAACAGGGCAGAGGGTCGACGTATTACAATGACCCATCTGGTAACTGGCGCTATTGGCCGGACCATTGGCTGGGATATTCCCGAAATGAATGCCTTTGTGAAGCGGGGCCAAGTTGTCCAACGTGATGAAGTGATTGTTACTGTAGCCGTTAACATGCACGGTGGTAAAGAAATGAGCAGCGTAAAGATATACGATGCCCATAAAATGACGGTTTTCGAGATTGCCGAAAAAATTCGTAGCCGAGCTGCAAAGGCACGCAGTGGTGATGACAATGCTACCATGGAAAATAAATCTTTTATGGCAAAAATTCCCTGGCCATTCCGTCGCATGGTCTTTCTCTTATTCCGTTTTATCACCAATTCGCTTGGCTTTCAAATCAAGTCCCTGGGGCTTGGGCACAATGCGTTTGGTTCCATCCTTCTCTCAAATATTGGTTCGCATGGTTTGAGCATGGGTTTTGCCGCATTATTCCCAGGATCGAAGTTACCTGCGGTTATTATCATGGGTAAAGAAGAGGATAAAGCAGTCGTTCGAGATGGTAAAATTGTGATTCGTAAGATTTTACCTCTGACTGGTACATTTGATCATCGTGTGATGGATGGTTATCATGGTGGCATGCTGGCTCACCATATTAAGCGCTATCTTGAGCATGCTGAGCTACTGGCAGAAGCACCTGTTGAATTGAAAGAGGAAACTGTAAAAGGTTAATCCAGGGTTGCAGCCTGTTTAAGGTGAACGACTCTTGCTCGATATTCAATTAAGACACAACTAAACAATAATCCCACATTTTGAACCACTTTCATGAGTCCCATGTTGGACTCTTCGCTATCAACGCTGAAACACCCACAATTAAAATCTAATCCTCTACTCATGGCTGAAGCGATGGCCAGAATGAATATGATAAGCATGCCACCGATTATGGTATAAGCTGCACGCTGGTAACGATTGGTGACCAGTGCAAGTCCACATATCAACTCGATCCAGGGGAGCATGATTGCCGATATATGCAATAAGGGGAGAGGTAGTAGCCGATAGTTGGAAATGGATTTAGCAAATAAGCCGGGATTCCAGATTTTATCAAGACTGGCATATATGAATAGCAAACCCAAACCGATTTGAACTATTCTGACAAATAGCTTACCAGGTTTACTGGCGAGGAAGTTTTCTACGGTTGATCTCATCAGGGCTTGCTCCCTACAGGATAGCCAGCGTCCCGCCATTCCTGCCAACCACCAAAAAAGAAATTTACCTGAGCAAACCCCATCATTTTCAAATCAGCTGCCAGATCAATAGAAGCATTGCAATCTTCACCATCACAATACGTGATGATATGCTTATTAAAATCAAGATTTTCCAGATAGTTAAGTGAATCTAGAAAGGCATGGACGGGCAGATTTACGGCAGCTTTAATGTGACCCGAACCGAATTCCTCTGGGCTACGTGCATCAAAAAATATGGCAGAGCCATTTTCGTATGCTGAATAGGCTTTTTGCAGCGAGATATTGGTTGCGGCTTCACTTGCTCCATTGGGGTTAATTGAGACTGAAGCTACCGCCACTCCCGTAGAATCGTCTCCTACTACGGTGATCTCAGTCCTTAAACCGATACCATTTGGCAACACAACCTGGGCTGAGACACCCAATATTGTGGATACAATGACCAGAGTAATAATGTCTTTGATAAGTTTGCTCATCTGATTCATAACGAATGATAATAAATGGAGCTGTAATTGAATCCTACAAGAAACTAATCGATTCCTCATGAGTATGCAAAAGAATGGATATGAGTTTCGTATTCACATGACTTTTGTGGTGATGCCCCCTATATTCAAAGGCTATAATAAAAGGAGAAAAAGATGGCTGGAAAGCGTGTGGTTATTGGTGATAGCGAGGTTGAGATTCCAGATTTTGGAATGAAGACCCTTATTTATCCAGTTTTATTATTGTTACTGGTCTGGATATTATTTGCAGGACCGTTTTATGTTGTTGACCCAGAGCAAAATGGTGTTGTAAAAACATTTGGAAAACTTTCTCAGATTACCGAACCGGGTTTAAGGTTTAAATTTCCATGGCCCATACAAACTGTGGACCTGGTAAATGTTGAAGAAGTCCGGCGATTAGAACTGGGTTTTCGCACAGTCAGAGCCGGAGGATCGGCGAATTCTGCTCAGTACAAAAAAGTACCCTCTGAAGCTTTGATGCTCACAGGTGATGAGAATATTGTTAGCGTGGATCTTGTGGTTCAATATAAGATTAAAGATGCAGGTCACTTCCTGTTCCGTGTGGCAGACCCCGAGCGGGCTGTTTCACATGCCGCTGAAGCATCAATCAGGCAAGTTGTTGGCTCACGACCTATTGATCAAACTCTGACAACTGGAAAAGCAATGATCGAAGCAGCTACTAAAGAACTGCTTCAAAAAGTGCTGGATAGTTATGAGGCTGGTGTGCATGTTTCTGAGATTAAATTGCAGGATGTTACTCCACCTCAACAAGTTGATGCCGCTTTCAAGGATGTGCAATCCGCCAAAGAAGAAAAAGAGAAGAAAGTGAATATTGCCCTGGGATATCAGAATGAAATTATCCCCAAGGCCCGTGGTGAAGCTGCCCAGGCCTTCCAGGAAGCAGAAGCCTATAAGCAGAAGCGTATCAAAGAGGCTGAGGGAGATGCATCTCGATTTACTCAAATGTTGAATCAGTATCGTCTGGCCAAAGATGTTACCCGCACACGTATGTATCTAGAAACCATGGAGGAAATTCTACCAGGTCTTGATAAATATATCGTTGATGGTAAAGATGCTGGTGGTTTGGTGAATGTTCTAAGCCTTGAGAAGGTGAAAGGGGGTGTGAAATGAGAAATGTTGCAGTAATAATAATCCTCGTACTTGCCCTACTCGTTTTCTGGGGCGGTGTTATGATTGTCGATGAAACCGAACAGATCGTGATCGTTCAACTGGGAAAACCTGTTCGCAATATTGTGAAACCTGGTTTGAATTTCAAAGTTCCATTTATCCAGTCAGCCACGGTTTTTGAAAGAAGATTGCTGGAATATGATAGTGCACCAAATACCATCTTAACTAGGGATAAGAAAAATCTAATTCTGGACAACTACGCCCAGTGGCGAATTTCTGATCCTCTTAAGTTTATGCAGACTATGCGTACCCAGGCTCTGGCCCAATCACGCTTAGATGATATCATTTACTCAAGCCTGCGAGTTCAGTTGGGTACCCATCTTATGCATGAAATTGTATCCACAATGCGCGATTCACTCATGCATAAAGTAACGCAAAATGCCAATATGACAGCTGCAGACTACGGGATTGAGATTGTGGATGTTCGAATTAAACGCTCTGATTTACCCCGGGAAAATGAACAGGCTGTTTTCGATCGCATGAAGGCTGAGCGTGAACGAATGGCAAAACAATTCAGATCAGAGGGTGATGAAGAAGCAGTCAAAATCAGAGCTGAAACTGACAAGGATCGTGAGATCATTTTGGCAGACGCATATAAACTTGCCCAGGAAGTTCGTGGAAATGGTGAGGCTCAGGCAATTAAGATTTACGCCGATGCATACAGTAGGGATCCGGATTTCTATGAATTCACCCGGACCATGGATGCTTACAAGAAAGTCTTTGATGACAAGACCAAGCTTGTGCTGACACCAGAATCAGATTTTCTCAGCTATTTAAAGGAAATGAAATAGTCGTTCAGAATCATTCTGAAAAAATCTGTACATATAATCCAGGGGTGGCTGTCGTAATGGCAACCACCCCTGTTTTATTCAGTAGTTCTCATCCCAAAAAGGATTGCGGCAACTGAAGGCTAATTTATATTCAGCGGCTTTAAAATAAACGAAGCGATGTATAGCAAAATGAGGCACCAATATGAACATGTTTCCTGATCTTCACTCAACAACCATACTTGGAGTCAGACACAATGGCAAAATTGCCCTGGGTGGTGATGGTCAAGTCACCTTTGGCGATACAGTTATGAAACATGGAGCTGTTAAAATCCGGTCTATCTATGATGGTGATGTTCTGGCTGGATTCGCAGGTTCTGCAGCTGATGCATTCGCTCTGTTTGAAAAGTTTGAAGCCAAACTTGATGAATTCAGTGGTGATCTTGTGCGTGCCGCTGTGGAGCTGGCCAAGGATTGGCGTATGGACAAAATGCTTCGAAATCTTGAGGCGATGTTGGTTGTCATGGATTTAGACCATGGCCTGATCATCTCAGGTAATGGGGATGTGGTAGAATCTGATGATGGGGTTATGTCAATTGGATCTGGCAGTCCCTATGCTACAGCTGCTGCCAGAGCCTTTATTGCCAGTGGGAAAAAATCTCCCAAAGAAATTGTACGCATGTCCTTGGAAATCACTGCCGATATTTGCATTTACACCAACGACAGAATCAATGTTTTAGAATTGAAATAAGAGAATACTGTATACATGAGTAAATTTTCACTTACACCCAAACAAATAGTCCACGAACTGGATAAATATATAATTGGTCAGGATAGCGCGAAGAAATCTGTGGCCATTGCCCTGCGTAATCGTTGGAGACGTCAACAGGTTACCTCAGATATTCGAGATGAGATTCTCCCCAATAACATCATCATGATTGGTTCTACTGGGGTTGGTAAAACTGAGATTGCTCGCAGGCTCTCAAATCTGGTACAAGCTCCCTTTGTAAAAGTGGAGGCCTCCAAGTTCACAGAAGTTGGCTATGTCGGCCGGGACGTGGATTCCATGATTCGGGACCTGGTTGAAAACAGCTATGCAATTGTCAAAGCGGAACATGAGATTACAGTCCATGAAAAGGCCATTGAAATGACCAATGACCGAATCATGGATTTACTCTTACCACCATTGATCAACCCGGATAAGGACTCTGATGATTATCAGAGATACTTAAAAACACGGGAAAAAATGTTTGCCAAACTAATGGCAGGTGATTTTGAAGATCGTCAGGTGGAGTTTAAGGTTCAAGAAGATGGTAACACAGCGATGATGCAAATCTTCAGTCCCCTTGGGATGGATGATCTTGGTATGAATATTCAAGATATGCTTGGCAATGCTATGCCCAAGAAGAACAAGATGCGTCGCCTGAGTGTTACTGAAGCAAGAGTTCTAATCACAGCTGAAGAATCGGATAAACTCATTGATGAAGAAAAAGTCCAGCATGAAGCCATTCGCAGGGCTGAGCAGGACGGTATCGTTTTTGTTGATGAGATCGATAAAATTGCGGTTGAAAGAGGTGGTAGTGGGCCTGACGTATCACGAGAAGGTGTACAGAGAGATATCCTGCCTATTATTGAGGGTAGCACTGTAAAGACCAAATATGGAACCCTGACGACAGATCATGTTCTGTTTATTGCAGCAGGTGCATTCCACATGTCCAAACCTTCTGATCTTATCCCTGAACTGCAGGGAAGGTTTCCTATCCGAGTGGAGCTTGAGAATCTGACAGAAGATGATTTTATCCAAATTCTCACCCAGCCCAAATCAGCTTTACTGAAACAGTATACTGCCTTGGTGGGCGCCGAAGATGTCAAAATTTCTTTTAACAAAGATGCCATCGAGGAGATTGCCAGGGTCGCCTTTGAAGTTAATGAAAGTGTGGAAAATATTGGCGCAAGACGCCTGCATACCATCATGAGTAAACTACTTGAAGAGACGCTTTTTGATTTGCCTGATGAGAAAACTAAAAGCATAAGAGTTACCAAATCTATGGTTACCAAGACATTCAAGGATACCATGGCAGATCAGGACCTGAGTAAGTACATTCTCTAGAGAAAGATAATTGAAGACTCTATATCAAATCAAAATACAAACCCTAAGGACTCCGTCTATAGACGGAGTTTTTTTTATCCGCCATTATCGTAGACTCTATATTAGCGATCATATAGAGTTGAGAGTGGATAGGATGACACGCATCAGTTATGCGGATAACCGCGGCGTAGCCTGAAGTCTACCAAAGCGTGGAAAGAGCGTAGCCAAGAAAATAGTTGGAATTATGGATTGGAAAACAGAAGCAGATGGATACTTGTGGGGATCCACTGTTTAATGCAAAGGAGGCCGAATGAAGCGAGATTTTTTAGCAGTAACAGATTTTAGCAAGGAAGAGATCTATGAGACTTTCCGCATTGCAAAACAGTTAAAAGCAGATGTAAAGGCGGAGAAAGATCATCATTATTTCGCCAATCAGACAATGTCCATGGTTTTTGCGAAGCCATCTTTACGGACACGAGTAAGCTTTGAAACCGGTATGGTCCAATTTGGCGGTCATGCCTTGTATCTGGGACCCAATGATATCAGCATTGGAAAACGAGAGTCAGTCAAAGATATTTCTCGTGTCATCTCTCGCTATAATAATTGGATTATGGCACGCTTGTTCAAACACGAGCATATGCTTGAGATGGCAAAATATGCAACGGTCCCTGTGATCAATGGCTTGACGGATTACAATCATCCCTGCCAGATCATGGCAGATATGTTGACCATTCATGAGCATCACGGAACGGTTGAGGGCCAGAAGGTTGTTTTTATTGGTGATGGTAATAATGTCTGTAATTCATTTCTCAATTTTGCATGTGTGGTACCTTATCATTTCGTTTTGGCTGCCCCTGAAGGATATGATCCTGATCCAGAGACTCTCGCCAAAGCACAGGCGGCTGGTATCAGCAAAATTGAAGTTGTTCGCGATCCCATCGAAGCTGCTCGGGATGCTGATGTTTTATATACTGATGTGTGGACCTCCATGGGTCAGGAAGCAGAGCGTCAAAAACGTCTTGATGATTTTGACGGTTTCCAGATTAATGCTGAACTGTTGAGCCACGCTAAGTCTGATGCATTGGTCATGCATTGTCTGCCAGCTCACTATGGTGAAGAAATCACTGAAGAGATTCTGGATGGACCGAATTCAGTCATTTTTGATGAAGCTGAAAATCGTATGCATGCGCAAAAGGCTGTTATGGTAATGTTGGCTAAATCTGGTGGTGCAGATATTCAGATCTAGTCTCTGTTCAATAAAGAAATGCTTAATTTTAAAAATAAAAAAGCCCCATTGGGGCTTTTTTATTAACTACAATTTAATTTATCAAACTAGGGTGTTCTGAATCCGGTGACTGGAGTGAATACGTTAATATCCTCAGTATCCTTTGAGTATCCAGAGACAAACCAATAATAGAGTGTTGTGGCACCTAAAGGAACGGTAGCATTTGATGGGTATGTAATGGTCATCTCAGCGTCTGTCGTTGCATCCATAGTTGATTCCCAAATATCACCAGTAACTGAAGATGTGCGCACAATGATTTTGTATTTGACTGCACCATCTACATTAACCCAATGAAAAGTAGGTGTTGTTGTGTCAATCGAATTACCATCAATAGGGGATACCAATGTAGGTACTTCCAGAGGAATGTCTGACACAGGTCCGGCCGCCGGGGCTTCCAAAGTACCACCCTGATCATATGCGATAAGCTTGTAGTGATAGGTAGTTCCAGGAGTGACATCTTCATCTACGTAAAAATTATCTGTGATTGAGTCGAGGAATGAGGCAGCGTTGGCGGCGAATAGATCACTCACATCAGAGCGAAACAATTTGTAATGTGAAAAGTCAGCTTCTGTATTGTGATCCCAGGTGAGTTCAACATTGACCTGGAATTCGGTAGGTAGATTGTGTGCTTTGATGGACAAATTCTGAGGTGTAGCAGGAGGGTTCAAGTTGATTGGTGTAACATTCACAGTATTAGTGAAGCCACTCTCGTTACCCTCATTATCAATTGCTGCAATTTTGTAAGAATATTCTGTATCATAGTCTAGCCCGCTATCCATGTAAAAATTTTCCTGGACTGTAACGATTAATGTAAAGTCAACGGTACCGTAACTGCGATAGATCACATAACCTGCAAAATCTGATTCGGTGTTTTCATCCCAGAGTAAATAGACTCCGCCGTCACCTGAGAGCGCTCCAGAATAGTTAAAGTTTGATGGTGTTGCTGGTGCATCGATATCATCTTCCTCAGGATCGCTGCATGACCACATAAAAAGACCCAGGCTGATGGCTAAAAGTAGAGACAGGTAACGGTTAATCATAAATTCCTCCAATAGTTAATATCGGGTAATTTAAGATTACCCAGTCAGAATCAAGCGCATTATAAGTTGATGTGATTGATCTAACAGTTAAGCAATGTGGATATCTAGCGGGCTTAAACTTGGATAGATTCGATCAGGTCCATTTATTCTGCAGTGGAATTTTACCAGACCCATCTGATCGATCCTGAACATAATGAGGTATGGCGTAACCAGGTAAATCACCTTGAATTTCTTTGAGTATCTGGAGTCCGCGTTTTGGGGATACACGGAGATGACTGGTGCCCTGGACCATATCGGCCTGGTGAAGGTAGTAGGGTTTCACTTTAATTTCAATCAGAGACAGAAATAATTCTTTCAAAACTGTACTGGAATCATTGACACCCCTGAGCAATACACTCTGATTTAAAAACGGAATACCCATTGAAACCCATTTGGAGATTTGCTTGCGAGTGATTGGTGTAATCTCCTGGGGGTGGTTAAAATGGGCTGAAACCCAGACCGGTTTTTGCAGAGAGCTAATTATCCGACCCAATTCGGTGGTGAGCCTGAAGGGATTGACCACGGGAAGACGGGTATGAATTCTGATAACACGGAGATGGTCGATACTCTCTAGTTTTTCAAGTATAGTGTGGAGTGCCTGGTCCCCCAGAGTGAGCGGATCGCCGCCCGTGAGGATGACTTCCTCGATTTCCGGGTGGGATCTGATATATGCATAGGCAGCTTGAAGATCTTCCTCACGGGCGTTGTGCGCCGTATCTCCAACAAGTCGTTTTCTGAAACAGAATCTACAATAAACGGCGCACTGGGCCGTTGGTATGAGCAAGACTCGATTGCTATAGCGGTGGATCAGGGCTTTCAACGGCCGCGATCCGCGAGCGGGGTTCTCATCACCAATGGGATCAACGAGTTCCTCTGGTAAAACGTTTAGCTCTTCCGGCGAGGGAACAATCTGTCGATAAATTGGATCTGTATTGTCATAGCGAGTCATCAATCCGAAATAGTAAGGAGTGATTCCCATCCGATAGTTGGATGTAATTTCATTGAACTGGTCAGTTGGGATTAGATTGTTACTGCCTACATTTTTCAACCATTTCCCTAGAGTTACCAGATCTTTGCAACTATGAGCATGCTGCCAGGTCCAATCCTCCCAACGTGGGTTGTGGTAATGAGAAATCATGAACGAGTCTAAACCATGGAGGAGTGAATGAAAATGCTTTTTCAGACTAAAAAGGAAAAGGTGCTCTGATCGAGATCAAAGCACCTTAATTGAATGGATAGATTTGAGGCTATTCCGCGAGGGACTCGAGGAGATATTGAGCAATATCCTTACTTGATGTTTTTGCATCCAGTTCTTCTGCTTTGATACCATCGTTTATCATGGTAGCGCAGAAGGGACAGGCTGTGGCAACTTCATCAGGATTGATGGTTTTGACATCTTCCATACGTTCCACATTGATGGTCTTGTCACCCAGAGTCTCTTCCAACCACATGCGACCGCCACCAGCACCACAACACAGGCCTTCGTTCATAGCGCGCGGGAATTCTTCCAGATTCACACCAGGAATGGCTTTGATCACATCACGTGGAGCATCATAAATATCGTTGTGACGACCTAGATAACATGAGTCATGATAGGCAATGTTGGAGTTGCTGGCTTTTGCAGGGCTTATTTTTCCCTGATCCACGAGCTCAGCCAGAAATTCAGCATGATGAATCACTTCATAATTTTTCCCTAAGGCTTTGTAATCATTTTTAAGTGTATTTAAGCAATGGGGGCACTGTGTGATTATTTTGGTCACGCCATAGTTATCAAATGTGTCTATGTTTTGTTGAGCCATCATCTGGAATAAATATTCATTTCCCAGTCTACGGGCTGAATCACCAGTACAAGTTTCTTCAGTTCCCAGAACAGCATAATCAATATTTGCATGATTCATCAGCTTGACCATGGCCTGTGAGACTGCTTGTCCACGGGCATCGTAAGCACCGGCACAGCCAACCCAGTAGAGGTATTCAGCCTTACCCTTCTCACGCATTTTGGGAACATTGAGATCACCGATCCATTTTTCACGATCCTGGGCAGACTGACCCCAGGGGTTGCCATTGACTTCCAAATTTTTGAAGGTAGTAACCGCCTCTTTGGGAAATTTACTCTCCATCATCACCAGGTCCTGACGGGCACGTAGAATATCAACCATAGGTTCATTGGCTACGGGGCAAACTTCAACACAGTATCCACAACTGGTGCAAGCCCAGATGGCATCCTCCGAGAGCATCCAATCTGAGAGGCGATCTGTAGTCTCATCGCCCCTGGCAAGCTCTGCAACATGATCCCGTATGTAATAGCGTTTATTTACTTCTATGGCTGAGGGCGAGAGGGGTTTCCCTGTGATATAAGCCGGACAGGCATCCTGGCAGCGATTACACATGATACATGCATAGGCATCCAGAATGTTCTTCTGAGGTAAATGCTCTAGCAGTGCTGCACCGTATTGCTCCAGAGATTCATTTTCAAAATCAATGGTCTCAAATGAAGCAGCAGTATGCTCGGGATTAGTAATCATATGATTAAGCGGACCCATGAACAGGTGGGCATGCTTGGTGGTAGGGAAATAGGGAATGAAGGCCAGGATTAATCCGATAGCCAACCACCAGGCGACATGTTCGCTAAAAATCAGAGTTCCGGGACTGTAACCAGTCCAGAGTGTAGCGATTGCCGATGCCGCCGGTTGAAAGATGTCACCTTCAACCTGGGCGAGTTCAAATGATGCACCGAGGAGCCTGAATCCGACATGGAAGAAAATGAAAAATGCGACCAGAGCCGAGTCACTAAAAACGCCCTTCCTGGCCTTTTTATTCAACATGACTGATTCATTGATATGTAGTGCAGGATCTTTCTGAACAAAACGTCTGAAAAGGAAATAACTGACGCCGAATAATACAATTACGCTAAAAATATCAACGAAAAGACGGTAGACATTGCCGGCGATAGAATCGGGCAGGAAATGGAATCCACTAAATAGTCCATAGATGATATCGATAAAATTTACCAGCATATAGAGGATGAATCCCCAGGAAACACCAGTATGAATGATTGTTGCCAACGGTCGGGTTTTGAATAGGGGTGTTCCTAGAAAGGCTAACATAGCCGCAGGGAAGCGTTTGAAAATCAAAGACCAGTCAATGGGCAATGCGCCACGATTAATGATCTTGAACATATTACCGAATGTGGTGCGGGTAGCTCCCAGTGATCCCAATAAGGCAAGTATAAAAACAGCTTTTTCCCAACCTGATAGCATGAAAATTATCCTCCGTAATGCCAGCCGGTCTCAGAGAGACACATGGCTTGCTCTTCTTCATTATGAATACCTGAGTCAACTACCTGGGAGATTATCACGTGATGATCCCCCTCTTCAACAATATTTCTTACTTCGCAAGCCAGCCAGGCGGGGCTGGATTCCAGAATAGCACCTCCCAATTCATGTGCTTTTGCAGGGAAGCCACCAAAAGTCTCACCATCCCAGGAACCAGGTTTAAAAAAAGCGCCTGCCAGACTTTTATCATCCTTGCTTACAAGACTGACGATTAGATTTTTATTTGACTTAATCGCGGCATACAATCGGCTATCTGCCTTAACAGCCATAGCGATATATGGAGGTTCAAAGCTACTCTGAGTGAACCATGTAACTGTTGCACCCACAGTATTAACACCTTGTCCTGAGGAAACGATGGCGACGTTGTGATGTAATAATCTTAATGTATGTTTTTTGGCTTCTAAATTGAAAGTCATGATAGGTCCTTTTTATTATTTAGAACTAATCTAGTCTGACTCTGGTCATTTATCAAACGAAAGCCCACCCACCAGTAATGAGTGGAATTATATCTAATAATATGTTGTGGACTAGATGCAAATATTGATCCGAATGGGGTCAAGCTTGCCAGTTCAATGAATAATTATGCTTTTGAAAATGCCTGTAGTAAAAGCTGGGTATCCTCATCACGCAGAGCATGAATTTGACCCTGAAGTCCCAACCTCCAATTTTTTGCAGGCCATTTCCTGAAATGGAGTAGTTTATCAGAGAAGTCAGACATATTCATCCAGTGTTGCTCATCCAGGATCAGGTGTGGAGAAGTTTGAAATCGCCAGGGGTAACATTCCTGAGGATCCTTGCCCAGATTCACCCAGATTTTATCTGAGGCCTGGGTGACAAAAGAATCGATTCTAACCACAGCTGCTAATTTCTGCTCCCCGGTTATGTAGTAGAAAAAGTAATCTCCAGGCTCAATTTCGTGGGCTTTTTTGCGGTGGCGTTTCTTCAAGCCTTGTAGAGAGAAGTTAAGTTTGGAAGTAATATGCAAATTTTGTTTGGATGAAATGATTAGCCAGCCGGACATGGGCGATTATAGGGTCAAGATTATTGAAAACAACTGATATAGTCTGAATGTGTATTGAATCAGGTCCCCAACTTGACTTTCAGCATGGTTGGTTCTGCGATTGAACCCTGGATAATTAGTGAATGGTTGGCGGCGTAGTGACGAAGAATCTGATAGATGAGGATTTCCTGGCCTGAAAGGGATAGCTTTTCACTGATGTCTTCAATGGATAAATATTCATTGCTATTGCCCAGCAACTCCAGGATGTTGTTTTTGATTTCAAGTACTCTTCCGGCAGCTTTTTTTCCTGCTTCCACACCGGGTTGATGATAGGCATTTATATTGATGAGTGTGGCATAGAGACCTACTGCACGTTCATAGAGCGCTATGAGGGCCCCAATGCTGCGAGCTGATACATCAGGGATCGTGATGGTGATCGAACTGCGATCGCTCTCCCTGAGGGCAGTCTGTGTGCCTTTATAAAACCCAAATAGATAATCACCGCTACTGTTTTGATCGTCAACCATGATGGAGGCACCGTCACGGTCTGAAAGGACCTCTATAAAGGTGACAAAAAAGTTGTTCAAGCCGTCCCGTAATTGCTGGACATAGGCATGCTGATCCGTTGATCCTTTGTTCCCATATACAGCCAAGCCCTGATGTACGAGATTACCCTGAGCATCCAGGCGTTTTCCCAGAGATTCCATAATCAGTTGCTGCAGATATCTGCTAAAGAGGAGTAATCTATCCTTATATGGTAATATAACCATGTCCTTGGTTCCCTTGCCCTCACCGATGATAAACCAGGCCTGGGCCAGTAGCGCTGCTGGATTTTTTGAGATGTCACTGGAACGCGTAATTTCATCCATTGTCGCAGCACCTGCCAGGAATGCTTCAATATCAATGTCCAATAGAGCGGCAGGGAGGAGTCCAACTGCTGACATAACTGAAGTTCGGCCACCCACCCAATCCCACATGGGAAAAATAGATAACCAGCTCTTTTCTGTTGCAAGTTTGTGGAGTTGACTGCCTTGACCAGTAACTGCTACGGCTTGCTTTGCGAAATTGAGACCCTGGTTTTTGAACACATTCTGAGTTTCCAGCATGCCATTGCGGGTTTCTGCAGTAGCTCCAGATTTTGAGATGACGATGACCAGAGTTTCTGATAAAACCGCTGATAAGCCAGAAAGCACACGATCGATCCCATCAGGATCAGTATTATCTAGAAAATGAATTTTTAGACCGGTCATTGGATCCAGTGCATCTGAAATGAATTGGGGGCCAAGAGCAGATCCCCCTAT
>JABIFG010000354.1 GCA_018650795.1 Fidelibacterota bacterium | reverse complement strand
GAGCTATGATGTGTTGTTAACTGTGACCTCTGGTAGGTCAGATATCCCCGCCAGTGAAATTGTCCCGACCGAACCACAGACGATCCGAGGCAGTTTCACTAAAATCTAATTGAACATTCTAACACGATTTTTAATCGTTTTCAGTCTTTTATGGTCTGGAAGCACGGCTTTTGCCAATCAAAGTGAAACTGATGGTGATTGGGAAGAAGAAGTCTATCTGTCCTTCCGCTATCTGGGTGTCATTGATGAAATACTGGTGGCCGTTGCCAAGGATGGTGAATTTTACTATCCACTTACCGAATTATTTGAACTCTTTGCCATAAACTACACGCTCAGCGCCAAGAGTTTCAGTGTAAGTGGCTATTATCTCGATGAGGATAACACGTATCTCCTGGACTTCGCGAATTTCGCTGCCTATGTCAAAGCTGACAAGACCACCTTATATGCCTCGGATTTTTTAATCAAGGATGTGGATTTTTATGTCAAGGCCAAGGTTTTAGAAGATCTATTTGCGCTTAATCTTAAGATTGACTTAAGCAGACTGGTCTTGAAACTGGAAACGCCCCATGTTTTGCCCATTATCAGTCGCCATGAAAATAGACGAAGCCAGCAAAGAAGAATGCAATACACTCAGGTTTCAGATGAATGGTACCCGCTGATGGTCAATCGAGATCCGCGTATTCTTGATGGCGGTTTTCTCGATTACACTCTGTTTAGCACTGCATCGAAAAATAACACGAACTTGAATCTGAATACCAGTATTGGTAGTGAGTTGCTATTTGGTGATGTCCAAGGGAATATTATCACCACAACAAATGCATTTGGTACCAGTGCTAAGGCAAGTGGTTTTCGATGGCGTTATGTCCAGGATGAAAGTCCCTATTTTACACGTGCCAGTATTGGAGCGTTGACTACAAAGGGCTTAAACCAGAGAGCAATTCATGGATTCAGCGTATCCAATGAGCCCATTCTCACACGGACATCATTTGACCAATACATAATTGATGGCAATACTGATCCTGAAGCTGAAATAGAGCTGTATCAAAATGATCGTCTCGTTGAAGTCAGCACAGCTGATGATGTTGGATATTATCGATTTTTCGTACCACTGAATTATGGATTATCCAGATTTAAAATTCGTATATATGCTAAACAGGGACACGTCATCGAATTGGATCGACAGGTTGATATACCCTTCAGTTTTCTCCCACCAGGTGAATTCAGATACCATTTGAACGGAGGGGTTCAGACAAGTATTGATCCAGACGATACAGAGAAAAGAGATCTTACTCAGTTATCGTTCTCATATGGTGTCAATAAGTGGTTAAGCTCCAAAATTGGTATTGATTATGCCAGCAAAGAGAATCAAAATAGACCTATTATTTACAATCAATTTTCAAGTCGGATTGCTGGAGATTTCCTACTAAACCTTGATCTTATATATGGATCGCTATATAAGCTGACAACTCAGGGCCGTGGTTCTCAAGCTTCCTCATGGAACTTTGATTATACATATTATCAGAACGAAGGAAATCTGAATCCACTCGTCTATATCCAGACTTTGAATGCAGGTATATACTTTCCAGTTCCCATATTTACACATCCCATCATTTTGCGTATTGATGGTCGCTGGAAGAATTTTTCTAATTCTGACATCCTGGGCTATGATCTTTATTTTAGTAATAACTTCAAGGGTTTCAGATTTCGATATGGACTGAAGGAAGAAAGATTACTTCAAGCTGGTTCCCCCGCTGCAGTCCATAGCGATGCCCAACTGAGTATCGTTTACTCCATACCAAGGAACCCCCTCTATCACCCATTACTGCAGGGGACTTATATAAGAAACGATGTGTTTTATAATACAGTGGGTGGAAATTTTGAATCCTTCAATTTCCAGGTTACAAAGCAAATATCCAAAAAGCTAAAATTTCAACTGGCGATTGGAGAGGATTTAATAATAAAAAACCGTACATACGAACTTGGAATTTCCTGGGATGCTGAAAAATTCAGAAGTGTAAGCTCAATAGAATATGCCAATGAGAGTCACGCTGTCGCACAAACTGTCAGAGGGTCCCTTGCCCTGGATAGACCAAATAGCGAATTTCTCTGGGACAATCGTCAACAAGTCGGCCGCGCAGGTGCTTCCATTCGCATGTTTGTCGATGAGGATAACTCAGGAATCTACGATGAGGGCGAAGAACTACTGCCTGGTAATGCTGTGAGTATTCAGCGTGCTACCACCAGACAAATCACCAAATCAGGGATGTCTCGTTTATCCCAACTGCAACCTTATCGACGCTATAACTTCGTTATCAATGAAGCAAACATTATGAATCCTCTGCTCATGCCAAAGCACAAAGAATTTTCTGTTGTTTTAGATCCAAATAGTTATAAAACTTTGGATATTCCATTTTTTACAACGGGAATTATCGACGGTCGCGTGGATAAATTGACTGGAGGTGCGTATCTTCCAATATCCGGATTAAGAATTCATGTGCGAAGTGCAGATGGTTTGTATGAATCTACGCTGCGTACCTTCTCCGATGGCTCATACTATTCTATGGAAATTCCGCCAGGTGACTATGAAGCCTGGGTGGATGAGAGCCAACTCGAATTCCTGGGAGTGAACTCCACTCCAATCAAACTTAGCTTTACAGTCACAGCCAGCGCCGAAGGAGATTTTGTCGAAGGCCTGGACTTTATCCTCGAGTAATTCCTGATTTAACTAAAACTGCGGTGGTGGAGCAGGTTTATTACCCAGCACAGCCTCAATTTTATCCATGACTTCCTCTGTCAGAGCGGGTAAGGTATCCAGTGCCTTTAAATTTTCAGTCAATTGGGACATTTTCGAGGCACCCAGAATAACTGTGCTCACATTGGGATTCGAGGCACACCAGGCCAATGACATATTCGTCAGGGAATGGCCGATATCGTTGGCTATCTCCTGGAGTTTAATAGCTTTCTGAATTTTAGCCTGACCCTCAGGTGACTCAACCATGCTCTTCAACCAGCCATATCCAGGTAGATTAACCCTGGCATCGTCTGGGATTCCCTGGCTGTATTTCCCTGTGAGTAAACCTGAAGCAAGTGGTGACCAGATAGTGGTACCCAGACCAATTTCTGTATAGAGCCTCCTGTAATCAGATTCCACAAAATCACGGCGGAACATATTGTATTCAGGTTGTTCCATAGTAGGTGGGATCAGACCATATTGACGGGCAACACCATAGGCTTCCATAATTTGCTGCGCGCTCCATTCGGAAGTCCCCCAATACAGAACCTTACCTTGATGAATAAGATCAGTCATGACACGTACGGTTTCCTCAATGGGTGTTGATTCATCAGGTCTGTGACAGAAAAACAGATCTAAATAGTCTACCTTGAGTCTGCCCAGCGCAGCATGGCAGGCATCTGTTAGGTGTTTGCGGCTTAATCCTCTCTGTGTTGGTAGCTGCCCACCCCAGAAGGCCTTAGACGAAACAATAAAAGTATCTCGACTCCAACCCAGTTTCTTGAGTGCATCACCCATGATCTCCTCTGAGGCACCATTGGCATAGACTTCAGCATTGTCAAAAAAATTAACCCCGGCATCATAAGCGGTTTTCATCATTTCTTCAGCCAGTGAGAGATCGACTTGGGCTTGAAAGGTGACCCATGAACCAAACGATAAGGTGCTTACTTTTAAGCCCGAACTTCCTAAACGACGATATTCCATATTCAATTCCTCTTCTCTTTTGATAAGTATTGTGGCCGTTAGGATAAAGAGTAGCCAGCCAAATTCCAATCTAAGAAATAAAGAAACTAAGCACATATTTTGGAATAGATCTCCTCTGATCTGTCTATGTATAGAATTTGGTATGATTTCTGCTTTTCCCTTGACTTGGTTGTGGCAAACGCTATTTTTTTCGAAAGCAAATATCGTGTGACCTGGATCAACTTGAGCACACATCATTCATTCCAATTAAGGGGATACAAATGAACAAAATCATTACCATTTCAATTTTATTGTCAGCGCTTTTCTTAGGATCTTGTTCTACCTTGAGCTTTATCCCTACAGAGGGTGGTGCATCTAAATTTAACCTGGCTACGGTTGAGTATGTCCAGGCTCAAAATGCAGCCCAACAGGATGATTTAGTGAATGATCTTGCTGAAAATTTAAGCGTGATGCTGGACTCTGTCCTCATGGAAGACAGGGCTGCCTTGATGTCTATGACAGCTCAATTGGATTCAATCAATAATATCATATTTGAGTTCTCCACTAAAATTGACTCATCTGAGTTATTGGTTGAAAAATCTATCATGACCATGAAAAAAGAATTGACGACGATGAAAACAAATGCCAGTAGCACCCGCATGGTTATCCGTCGTATAAATGATAACATTGATAATCTTCCTGTAAAAGCACTGGAAACATTTAACGAAGCTATCAATGAGTATTTGACAAAGGATGAAGCTCCAACCGAATAATACCAACCTTTTTTGAAACCAGCTTTTTAAGTCCCCTCGCTGAATCCAGCAGGGGACTTTTTTAATTTATTTATTCTCAATGCTTAAGAATATGAGTACTGGAGAGAGCAAATGCGTAAATCGATTATTTTGATTTCTGGGGTGAATGGTGAAATCGGTCATGGTCTGGTTCGATCTCTATACGATCAGGGCATCCGAAATCTAATTGGGATTGATCTGAGCACGCCAGATGAATTTGTTCAGGAACGCACTCTGGATTGCCTGGTGGGCAACATCCTGGATCGTAACCTGTTGGAGCGGGTAAATGCTCAATATCAGATTGAAGCCATCTATCATATGGCTGCACTACTAAGTACTCGGGCTGAATTTTCTCCAGTTATCGCCCACGAAGTGAATGTGGATGGGACCTTGAATCTTTTGGACCTGGCCATGGAACAAGCTCAGAGTCATGGCCACTCAGTGAAATTTTTCTTCCCCAGCTCAATTGCTGTATACGGAATCCCCACTCTTGAAGAAAAATCCACGATCGGCGCTATACGGGAGGATGATTATCGTCATCCCCAAACCATGTATGGTTGCAATAAACTCTATTGTGAGAGCCTGGGGGACTATTACAGTCACTACTACAAACGATTATCTGCTAGTGATTCGAGAGGATTGGTCGATTTTAGGAGTATTCGCTTCCCTGGCATCATCAGCGCTCACACTCTTCCTGCCGGAGGTACCAGCGATTATGCACCTGAAATGATTCATGCTGCTGCCAAAGGAGAACCATACAGCTGTTTTGTCAGGGAAGATGCCACCATCCCATTTATGACCATGAGTGATGCCATTATTGCCATCGAAATGCTTATGGCTGCGCCGCAAAGCACTTTGACCCAGATGGTTTATAATGTGAAAGCATTTAATCCCTCTGCTGGTGAGTTTTTAGCAAAGGTTAAAACCTATTATCCAGAGGCTGATATCAATTTTGTCATAAATGACAACCGTCAGTCAATTATTGACAGCTGGCCGGCTGATATCAATGATGATCAGGCCAGAACGGACTGGAATTGGTCAGCCAAGCATGATCTGGACAAAGCTTTTTCTGAATATTTAATGCCTGAGATCAGGAGCCGTTATGAGCACAACTAAAGCACGTCTGAAAGCAGAACTAGCCGAGATTAAATCTGCTGGTCTGTTCAAAGCCGAACGAGTTATTGAGTCGCAACAAAGTGCTGAAATTCAGGTTGGGGGAGCCTCCGTACTAAACTTCTGCGCCAACAACTATCTTGGTCTTGCTAATCATCCCCGCCTGATAAAGGCAGCCCAGGACGGCCTGGCCAAATGGGGATTTGGACTAAGCTCCGTGAGATTTATCTGTGGTACCCAGAGTATTCATAAAGAATTGGAAGGAAAAATTGCCGATTTCCTGGGCTTGGATGATGCCATCCTGTATTCGTCCTGCTTTGATGCCAATGGTGGACTCTTTGAGACCATTCTGGGGCCAGAGGACGCCATTATATCTGACCAACTAAATCATGCCTCTATTATTGATGGTGTACGTCTCTGTAAAGCGAAGCGATATCGATATGCCAATAACAACATGGACGAATTGGAATCCATCTTAAAAGAATCTCAAGACGCCAGGACGCGTCTTATATCTACAGACGGTGTTTTCTCAATGGATGGCTATGTCGCTCAGGTAGATAAGATTTGTGATCTTGCAGAAAAATATGATGCACTCGTTCATGTCGATGATTCACATGCTACCGGATTTTTTGGACCCAATGGAAGGGGTTCCTATGAATTTCGTGGTGCCATGGGACGCGTTGATATCATCACCTCAACTCTTGGAAAAGCCATGGGGGGAGCAAGTGGTGGTTTTACAGCAGCTCGTCAGGAAATCGTCGATATGCTGAGACAGCGCTCACGACCCTATCTGTTTAGTAATACTCTGGCTCCAGCCATCACAGCGGCCAGCATTGCTGTCATTGATCTCCTGTCCGAGTCCTCCGATTTGCGTCAGCAACTGGAGGAAAATACAAAATATTTTAGAGAGAAAATGACAGCAGCAGGATTTGATATAAAAGCAGGTGAACACCCCATTGTCCCCATCATGTTTGGCGATGCCAAGCTGGCAGCCGATATAGCCGCCGCTATGCTGGAGAAGGGCATCTATGTCATTGGCTTTTCATTTCCGGTCGTGCCCAAAGGAGAAGCCAGAATTCGAACTCAAATAAGTGCCGCCCACACCCGCGAGCATCTTGATATGGCAATTAATGCCTTTACCGAAGTCGGCCAGAAATTCGGTGTTATTTAATTTAATGCAAAATTGATATTTGATCGTGGTGGTATGTAGGGTCGTAGCATGCTACGACCCTACACACCACGATAATAACCACCATCTCCCCCAAAAACGCACTAACAGATCATGTCAGTTTGTGCTATGTTTTACCATATCATGCTGGGACATAGAACTATGAAAAATTTGTTTATCGTCAGACATTCCAAAGCAGTTGAAGTGGCACCTGACTTCTCCGATTTCAATCGCTGTCTGGCTGATTATGGGGTGGAAAAAGCGACCGCCATTGCAGAGCATCTCGCCCGGGATTTAAACCAGGTTGATCTCATGCTTTCAAGTCCAGCTTGTCGGGCACTTGAGACAGCAAAGATCTTTGCCGAAAATTTAAATTATCCCAGTACAGATATCGTCCAGCAGGAGCCACTTTATCATTTTGGTGGGATTGACCGGGCGATTGACATTATTTCCCATGTCGATGATGATGTAAACACATTGATGCTCTTTGGACATAATCCGACTTTCAATGCTCTATGCTGGAACTTATGCAAAGAATTTCGTGAGGGCATGCCGACATCTGCTGTTGTAGGAATAACATTTAAAACCAGCACCTGGCCTAAGGCGATTAACAGGGGTGGCAAATTGCTGACCTACCTGACTAAAAAGAATCTTGTCTAAACGCTTCATGGCCAAATCATCAAAAAAGTTTCGTGTTACCAAACGAGATCCTGAAAACAACTGGGTCCCCGATTCAGAGCAAAAATATGCTGCTATTGATATTGGTTCAAATGGTGTTCGTCTCCTGCTATCCAAGGTCTTGATCACCGGGGAGCATTGTGTTTTTGCCAAGGAATCTCTGGTGAGAATGCCCATTCGCCTCGGAGAGGATGTGTTTAAGGATCAAGCCATCTCTCCCCATAAAGAAGAACAACTTGTTTCCACCCTGATAGCCTTTTCACATCTGCTAAAGGCTTACGAGCCCAGGGATTACCGAGCTTGTGCAACATCGGCCATGCGTGAGGCGCAGAACGGAGCCAGGATTGCCTCTAGAATTCGCCAGGAGAGTCAACTAAATCTGGAAATTATTGATGGTGGCGAAGAAGCAGAAATGATTTTTGCATCCCATATCGCTGAAACGCTCCACCCTGACAGGGCCTATCTCTATATTGATGTCGGTGGTGGTAGCACAGAATTTACCTTTTTTGCCAGGAGTGAAAAATTGATTTCCCGCTCTTTCCCCATAGGGTCTGTCCGTTTATTGAATGGACAGGTGAGCCAGGCTGTATGGGATGATATGCAGGCCTGGATTTTAGAGCATTGCCCGGCAGATATTCAGCTTAGTGCCATTGGCTCAGGCGGAAACATGAATAAAATCCTCAGGCTCTCCAACAGTAAAAATGATATGCCTGTTAGTTATACAGAACTAAATGAGATTGATGCCATGCTCAATTCTTATACCATTGAAGAGCGCATCAGAGTGTTACATCTACGACCAGACCGGGCCGATGTAATTGTACATGCTTCAAAAATATTCAAATCCATCATGCAGTGGGGTGAGATTGAGGAAATATTCGTACCTCAATTCGGTCTGGCTGATGGATTGGTGCATTTCATGCACGATGCATATGTGAAAAATTCATAGGGGAATGCTTGAATGGAATCTGAGAAAGCAATGCTGGAAGCTTTGAGCACAATCTTACCTGAGGATCGGATTAAAGCACGTCTCATCGATCGTCACAGTTTTGCCAGGGATGCCAGTTTCTACAGACTGATTCCTAAAGTTGTCGTACAGCCTGTGAACGAAAAAGAAATCATCGAACTCTTCTCATATTCTCAGCGAAGTAAGATACCTCTGGTATTCAGAGCCGCTGGAACGTCCCTGTCAGGTCAATCAATCACTGATGGGATTCTTGTGGAGGTCAGCAGGAAGTGGCAGGATTTCTTCTTCGATAAGGAACAGGGAACCATTCAGTTGGAACCAGGCTTGATTGGCAGTCAGGTAAATCGGCGATTAGCCCGATATGGTCGGAAAATTGGACCGGATCCTGCATCATTGGATGCCTGTATGATTGGTGGAATTATTGCCAATAATGCCAGCGGCATGTGCTGTGGTGTGAAAGATAATGCCTACCATACCCTCGATACTGTGCGGTTTGTCCTGCCCAATGGACAGACCTATGACACCATTGATGAGAATAGTGATGATCTACTTTTAAAGCAGGCTCCCGACATTCATCAGGGTCTCCTTGACCTGAGAGAACGTGTCCTGGCCGATAAAACCCTCTACAAACGGGTCAGGGATAAGTACACTCGCAAGAACACGCAGGGATATTCACTAAATGCTCTCATCGATTATGAAAAACCGATTGATATACTAAGTCACTTATTGGTTGGTTCTGAAGGAACACTGGGATTCATTTCGAAGGTTCGCCTGAAAACTCTGCTAGATGATCCCCATAAATCAGCCGCTCTCCTCTTTTTTAAGGATATTCGGTCAGCCACCGAGACGGTCATACCTTTGCAAAAGGCCGGAGCTCAGGCTCTGGAACTTATGGATCGAGCGGCTCTACGATCCATCCAGGATGAACCTGGTATTCCAAAAGAAATCAAATCTCTCCCCGAAAAAGCAGCCGCATTGCTTTGCGAATTTCAAGCCCCAGATTCTCAAAAACTCTCTGAGAAAGTGGAGGCAGGTCTCCATAAATTGAAGACAGCCAAATTGATTCACCCTGCTGACTTCACTGAGGAAGAGAAAACACGCCTGCTTTACTGGAAGCTGCGTAAAGGTTTGTTGCCTTCGGTCGGTGCTGTGAGAAAATCTGGAACGACTGTTATTATTGAGGATATTTGTTTCCGGCTAAAAGATCTGGCAGATGCTACCCTGGAACTGCAGGGTTTATTTAAAAAACATGGCTACGAGGACGCCATCATTTTTGGCCATGCCAAGGACGGTAACCTCCATTTTGTAATATCCCAAACCTTCGCTGATGCCGCTGGCCGAGACCAGTATGAGCATTTCATCAAGGATGTGGTCGAAATGACCGTAGGCACCTATGACGGCGCTTTAAAAGCCGAACACGGCACGGGTCGCAACATGGCTCCTTTCCTTGAAACAGAGTGGGGTGGGGTAGCTGTAGAGATTATGCGTGATCTCAAAGCCCTGATTGATCCTGATCTGCTTTTAAACCCAGGTGTGATCATTAACGATGACCCTGAGATTTACCTCAAGAATATTAAGCCAACACCCACCGTTGAAGCTGTTGTTGATAAATGTATCGAGTGTGGTTTTTGTGAAACCTGGTGTCCTTCCAAAGACTTAAGTATGACACCACGACAACGTATCGCCACCTGGCGTGAGATTCAATTATTACAGAAGGGCGATTTCACCGAGCGTGAAACTGCTCAGGTTCTGCTCAAAGATTATGCTTACGAAAGTGTTGATACCTGCGCCGTGGATGGTCTCTGTGCGGTGGGATGTCCCGTGAAAATAGATACGGGTGATTTAACTCGTCATTTCAGACATCAGAGCCATGGATTAATAGGCCGAAAAATTGCTTGGTGGACAGTCAGATATTTTAGTTTTGTGGTGGAGATGATCCGCCTGGGTCTCAACCTGATAACACCCCTTGCCAGAGTCATCGGCAGCCAAAGGATTGTTTCATTCTCAATGATGATACACCGTTGGAGTGGGGGCAGGATACCCGTTTGGCACAAATATATGCCTACAGGTGGTAAGGGTCTGCCTGTAATCCGAATCAAGAATACCGATGAAAAAGAGGAAATGGTCTATTTTGCCTCATGCCTCAACAGGGGTATGCATAAAACCCCGGGTGAAACCAATAATCTGAGTACTGCCGAAGCTTTTATTCAACTCTTGCAGGAAACTGGAATTCATCCGATTTATCCTGCTCATCTGGAAGACCTCTGCTGTGGAACTCCCTATTCCTCAAAGGGCTTCAATAAAGCCTACAAGCTCATGGCGGAAAATACTGTGCGTTCTTTATGGAAGACGTCTCAACAGGGTAAATTGCCTGTAGTGGTGGATACGTCACCCTGTACCTACAAGATGTTGCATTATGATACTATTCTGGAAGGGGAGTATCTGGAGCAATGGAAGTCCCTCAATATTATTGATATCATCGCCTACCTGAATGACACAATTATTCCCCGCCTTGATTTGAAGTACAAAGCAGATAAAATTATTCTACACCCAACCTGTTCCACCAGGAAAATGGGTCTGGATGATAAGATGCTCGCAGTTGGGAACGCTTGTGCTGAGGAAGCCGTTATCCCAGAGGATGTGGGTTGTTGTGGCTTTGCTGGAGATCGAGGTTTTTTGGTTCCCGAACTTACTGAGCAAGCGACTAAAGATGAGGCTGCAGAAGTACGCAAACATCACGGGACTCAGGGACATTATTCATCATCGCGGACCTGTGAAATGGGGATGTCAAATGCTACCGATGAAGCGTATTCGTCTCTGATACATCTCGTTCATAAAGCGGTGTTTGGAAACTAGAACCTTACACAAATCTTTCCGAGGAGTAGATATTGAGTTCTAATAATAATACAACAGGTGAAACTGCTGTCAGTAGACTCTCGCTGGGAGTGAAATTAGGCTATGGAGTGGGTGAGATCGGGATCAATATTTTCATCGTCACCACAGGAATGTTTCTGCTCTACTACATGACTAATGTGTTGAAAATTAATCCAGCTCTTGCCGGGACGTCCCTGATCTTTGCCAAACTTTGGGACGTGATCTCAGATCCTATCATGGGCAAGATTTCTGATTCCACAATATCTAAACACGGTCGGAGAAGACCCTTTTTGCTTTACGGTTCCGTGCCCTTTGGTATAGCATTTCTGATCCTATTTATTACGCCTCCTTTTAGTGCTGAAATGGCAAAAACGATTTATGTAGTGTTGCTATATGCTTTGGGATGTACGGCTTTTACCATTGTTGCTGTCCCTTTCTCCAGTATGGTTGCTGAAATGTCTGACAACTACAACGAGAGAATGTCCATTACGGCTTATAGGATGTCATTTGCCTCAGTGGGAGCTCTCGTCGCCGGTGGGGTCGCTATGCCGCTGGTAAATTTGGGGGGTGGTGGCGAGGCTGGGTTTCTTGTGATGGCTCAGGTGTTTGCAGCTGTAATGATCTTCTCAAGCCTGCTCTGTTTCTTTGCGACTAAAAAAGCGCCCACACTGGCACCTGTTGAGGATGTTCCTCCTATTCTGCAACAGATCAAGATTGCTTTAAAGAACATCCCATTTTTTATGCTGATGATCAGTTATCTGATTCAGTCTCTAGCAGCAGGCGTTTTAATGGCCGGGTTTGTCTTTTTTGTCAAATATGTAATGGGACAGTCAGAGGAAGCGATGGGTATCGTGTTTCCCATCTTCCTGGTCACTGGAATTGCCTTTATTCCGGTTTGGAATATGATCGGAAAAAAAATGGGTAAAATAAAAGCTTACAAAATTGGTCTGATCATCCTGTCGATCATGCAATTGTCGCTTTTCTTTACCGGTCCAGATAATATGAGTCTTTTCTATATTCAGATATTTCTGCTGGGCATTGGTTTTTCATCTTTCCAGCTATTCCCTTTCTCAATGCTGCCTGACACCATCGAATACGATCAGTTAAATTCAGGAATGCGAAGGGAGGGAATCTTTTCTGGTATGTGGGCTTCAGGACAGAAAACAGCCTACTCCCTTGGTCCTGCAATTGTTGGCATATCCCTGGGAATCTTCCATTTCAATGAGGGTTTGGGCAATCACCAACCAGAAAGTGTCGCCCTGGGAATTAGGCTGGTCTTTTGTGTATTCCCAGCACTCATGTTTTTACTAAGCTTCATTCCCTTTAATAAGTACGACCTGACCGAAGCGAGGTTTGAGGAGATTAAACGGTTGATTTCTGAAAAAGCATAAGCTGAAGTAGCCTCTTCACCCAAAACCAATAATCTTGGGCTAAAGTAAAACCTACCCTGATCCCAACTAAAAAAAGTTTGCATATGACACTTTTGATTGTAGCTTACTACAAACGTAGGAGAGTAACGATATGAGTAGTAAGCTGAATCTAGATGCACTAAGTCAATTCGAATGGCTGATCATGAATCATCTGTGGGAAAACGAAAAAGCTTCCGCCCGGGAAGTCATGGAAGCCATGCCTGGTGAGGCACAACGGGCATATACCACGATCCAAACCTATCTGGAGCGCTTGGTGGATAAAGGCTATCTGACAAAGGAAAAAATTGGGATGGTGAATTTCTATACTGCGCAGGTGCCCAGGGAATCAGCCGTAGATGGCGCTACTAGCACCTTTATTGATAGGGTCTTCCAGGGCTCTGGGTCGAGTCTGGCTGCCTATCTCCTCAAAAACAATAAACTGAGCAATGATGATCGTAAGCAGATCCAAGATATACTGAAGCAAGGAGAAGATAATGGTTGATCAATTAATAAACATTCTGTTGCAGTCATCCTGGCAAATTCTCATTCTCTCCATCATCGTCTGGCCGCTCAGCAGATTAAGTATCCGATCTTATCCAAATTTTGCATATATCCTCTGGGTGGTTATCCTGGTCAAAGCCCTGATCCCCATCAATATTACCTTACCTTCCCAACAAATCCCGGTGGCTGTGTTTTCACCAGTTATCACCGGCGAGTTCATCCAGGGAACCGTAGTTGCATCAGCAAGTAATTTCTCTATCAACACATTAATTGCCATGATCTGGTTGATTGGTGTATTGTTCCTCGCGGTGAAACTTATGGTGTCAGAGATATCCCATAGGAAACGATTGGGAATGGCGGAAGTACTTGAACCTGAATCCTGGTTCCACAGTATGAAAGCAGACCTGGGAATCAAGCAAGAGATCCATTTATATGTGCATGAGCGCATCCATAGTCCATTGATGCAGGGCTTGTGGAATGTGCGTATTTATTTACCCCAGGAATACAAATCCTGGACACTTGCTGAAAAACAAAGCGTGATTGCCCATGAGCTAACCCATATCAGACGTTTGGATATTGTCATTATTTATCTCCAGGCCATCGTTAAAACACTCTACTTTTTCCATCCGGTCATCTGGTTAGTAAATGATCAGATTGATCTGGAACGGGAGAAGATATGTGATGATGAAGCGATCGAACTTTCAACTACAGACCGTAGAGCATATGGAGACCAACTCTTCAGACAGCTATCAACAGAAGAAGGCCAGAAATCAGTTCCTGTCCTGGCTGGTGGTTTTTTCATGAGTGATAGCAGTATCATCAAACGATTTCGATATATCAAAGAAAAGAGGGGAGATATGAACGGGAAACTTAAGTATTATCATGTCATGCTAATCCTGGTTGTTACCAGTCTAGCGGTTCTAATAGCGTGTAACTCTGAAGTACCGCAGAGTACGACAGAACCAACTGGTCTAGAAAAAGCACCAGCGCTAAATGAAAATGAGGTTTTTCAAGCATATGATGTACCCCCCCAACCAGTTGGAGGGTATGCTGCCATCCAAGAAAATGTCAAATATCCAGAATTAGCACGAGAATCTGGAATTGGGGGAACTACAATAGTTCAGGTAACCATCAATGCACAGGGTAAGGCAGGAAACTCCTTAGTACTCAGAAGTGCTGGTGACGAATCACTTGATGCCGCAGCTGTAAATGCAGCTATGGCTACCGAATGGATACCTGCTCAACAGGAAGGCTCGCCTGTCGGTGTTCGAATATCAATTCCAATCGTTTTCAAGTTAAAAGAGGGTGGATCAGACCATTCGGTATCATCTGCAACTGCCACAGGTAAAAGAGATTGGGACGTTTCTCCCCGGCCAGAGAATTGGAAGGCTATCGGTGAAAATATTATTTACCCTGAGCAGGCCAAGCAAGACGGTGTCACTGGTACGCTTACCATGCAATTCACTATTGATGAAAGAGGAACTCTGCTTAGTCCAATAGTGCGAAGTGGTCCTGATCATGCAGCACTCAAGGCGGCCGCTATCGTTGCTCTCAAGTCAACGAAGTGGTTGCCTGCTGAAAAAGATGGCCAGCCAATCGCAGCTACCATGGAGATGGGTATCGGGTTTGGAACAGAGGAAGAGCAAAACAAAACCCAGAAAATAGCGAATGGAGTGAGACCACTGGATAGATTGGGTAAAGTCCCAGTCACTATCAAAGGTCCCAATGCAGCAGCAAGGGCAGAGGATATTTCATTCAAGATCTACATAAACAGCGACGGACTTTTTGAAGGTATCAGCGGATCCCTTTCTACAAATGATGAAGGTGTAGAAGTGGATCAAAAGGCTTTGGATATGTGGATGAAAAGTAATTGGGAGGCTGTCCCTAAAACAGACAGGCTGGAAGGACAATGGATAGATGTGCCCCTCGAGTTCACCTTTATTGATTAGATAAGACGAGATTCCCGTAAATTCAGATTCGTTGTTTTCATGGTAAGGGCGGATTGCAATCCGCCCTTATTGCTTTGAGAAAACCCACCCTAACCCAGCATCCAAAATACCCACAGGGTGGACAAAACTGGTCCCAGTATCCCCATCAAGATTCCGCCTCTCAAAAAATCAGTGGATTTTAAATCACCAGTTGCGAAAGCAATAGCATTGGGAGGTGTCGAGATCGGTAAACACATCGCAGCCGACGCACCCAGAGCCAATGGAATAACCACGATGGGTTCAAATCCAACGGCGACTGCCATTCCTAGAGGTGCCAGAATATTCGTAGCGGCTGTATTACTCATGAAATTTGATAGCAAAGTCGTGATATAGGCCAGTACAAAAGCAATAGCGAGTAGACCCATGGTATCCATGGGGATGAGACCCAATAGCCAGGTGGCCAGACCACTTTTCTGAATGGCAACACCCAGGGATAAACCACCAGCCATAAGCATCAAAACATCCCATTGTAAGCGGCGTATCTCTGCTACATTCAAAATGCCAGTCACAGCAAAAATGGTGATGGGTATGAATGAGACGACGGCAGTAGGCATCCCGTGGATTGAACCGGTCATCCACAATAAAACGGTGAGTATAAAGACGGGGAATACCAGCAGACGTTTCCACATGGGCAGCAATGATCCCGTTCTGGTTTCCCATTCCAGACCACGCAGATCCAGAGTCTCGGAATTGGATGGGTGTGCAAACCGTAAATAGAGCCAGGCAATGAAAAATAGTACAATGGCAGGTGGGAGTCCCAGCGTCATCCACTCAATAAAGCTAATGGCATGGGTCTCACTGAGCAAGCCGGCTGCAATCGCATTTGGCGGGCTACCAATAATGGTTCCCATACCACCCACATTCGCTGCAAAAGGGACGCCCAGTAGGAGTGCCTTAACAAAAGGGTCTTTTTTATCGATGCCGGCAATCACTGGTGCCATAACCGACATCATCATAGCCGTTGTAGCTGTATTGGACATAAACATGGAAAACACAAAGGTCAAACCCATGGCACCCAGCAGAACATTGGAGGGCCGCGAGCCAAACCATTTCAAAACAAAACGCGCCATCATCCTGTCAAAACCCGTGGTTTGAGCAGCCTGGCCTAGCACGAAGCCGCCCATGAATAACCACATGATCGGACTGGCCCAGGGAGCCACAAACATCTGCCAATCTTTGACGCCCGTCGCATAAACACCGCCAGGTCGACCTAAAATGAGGATTTCCAAACCAATGATGAGTATGGCCACAGAAAAAGCCGGTATAGCTTCGGTCATCCACAAACCTGCCGCAAAGATAAGAATGAAGAGAGTCCACATGGCAGCCGGTTCTAAGCCGGAATAGGATGGAATAAGGGCGACCATAGCTGCAAATAAGGCAGCCCCAATCATTTTAACTAAGCGCCTCGTCGAAGAAATCTCTAGTTTTCCAAGTAGTCGCCTGGCTTGCCGCCTAGTATCAAGCATCTGAATCCTTTAACACTCCAAGCGGCGATTCGAATCGCCGCCGAGGGATAAATGTAAAAACTATTTCCAGGCTGGACTTTGAGCTATAATTCATGCTCAATCAGTGTTTCAGCCACAGCCCGGGAACAATCAGCTAAATCATTTAAATCGTAACCACCTTCCAGGCCGACCAACAGATGGGGAGTAATATCCAGACAGTAACGTGTAAATTCTGCAAAATGCTCGGGTAAAAGTTGCATGCCACCCAGAGGGTCATTTATACTGGCGTCGAATCCAGCGCTAACAATCAGTAATTCTGGTTCCCAGGCTCTGAGAAAGGGCAATACTTTCTTATCAAAAGCGTTGATGTATTCATGCTTTCCAGAACCGATTGAGAGCGGGATATTCAGAACATTGCTGAAATCTCCTTTTTCATGTTCAGCACCTGTACCTGGATAGTAGGGCCACTGATGCAGGGAACAGTATGCCAGATTTGGATCCGTTTCCAGAATATGCTGGGTTCCATTGCCGTGATGTACATCCCAATCCAGAACAGCCACCCGATTTATGCCCTTTACTTCTATGGCATAGCTGGCAGCGATGGCACAGTTGTTAAAGAGACAGAAACCCATAGCATTGTCTCGCTCAGCGTGATGCCCCGGGGGACGAGAGATAACAAATGAGGACTCCTGGTGTCCCACGATGCGATCAACACCATCCAACCAGGCACCAGTGCTTTGCAAAGCGATATCATAACTCTCAGGACTGACCATAGTATCTGGGTCGAGGCTAAAGCCACCTCGCTCGGCAGTATTGCGCACGTTGAGAATATGAGCCGGGGTATGCACGAGTTTGATTTCCTCAGCAGTGGCCCTGCGCGGGTCGATCCACTTTATCTGGTCAACGAATTCACTCTTGCGAATCCCATCTGTGCAAGCTGATAGTCGCTCGGGTCGTTCGGGGTGACCGAAACCAGTATCGTGTTGTAAAAATCTTTCGCTGGTAATAATATTTATCATGGCGGGAAAGATATTCAAATCTCATGCCCGTGATAACTTTTTGTAGGATTCATTTTGAATTAATTTTCTGTAGGAGTAATGGGCTAGATTCGGAGGCTGAGGCTCTCGAAGCCTTTTATCCTGATAATGAGGATCGGTCATTTTGATACTTCGACTCCGCTCAGTACAGGCTTGCTCAATGTCCTTTTTTTGTACGGAGGCTTGAGGGTACTCGAAGTGCGACATACCATCATCCTTCGAGAGCCTCAGGAAGACATAACTAATTACCTCGTCTCGCTGAGGGAGCTCGAAGCATAATAACCCATTAATCCACATTATGTTATTGCTTAGATGACTAGCGCGTTTAACATGTGACCCAGGAGTCATAATATGAATACTAGTTCAAAAGATAATGTTTTAAGTCGTAAAGAAAGGGATAAACTACGCAATAAGGAAGCCATCCTTAAGGCCGCGGTGCATCTCTTTGCAAAAAAGGGATTTGCGGAGACCAAGCTCGAAGATGTTGCTATCAGGGCAGAGTTTGGGAAAGGAACCCTGTACAACTATTTTGAAAATAAGGATGACCTGCTATTGTCTGCCTTTGACTTTGCCGTCAGGAATATGCTGGAATTCTTATACGATCAACTATCATCCGTTACCGATCCCCTCGAGAGAATTCGCTTAATCGCTAATTCCCAATTTAACTACTATCGCACCAATACCGATTTTATGAAAGTCATCATGACCAACCAGCAGGTGTTGATGAATCATTCCAAGAGCAGACCAGTGTTCCATCGTTTTCACGATTTGAAGAAATTGGTGGTTCAAGAAATGCAGGCTGCTATCGATGCAGGTCAATTGCGTCCCGGAAATGCTCAACAATACGCCAGCTTTTTAAGTGGAATGATACATGGACAGGTTCGGGCTCTCAGTTCTGGAGATATGAGCATGGATGATATGCATGCCGATGAAATAATTGATGTATTCTTAAATGGAGCCAAATCATGAACAAATATCTGCTGACTATACTAATCAGCCTCACAATGATGAGCTCATTGCATGCTGAGATCCTGGAGCTTGATCTTGACCAGGCCATTAAGCTGGCACTTGAAAACAATGTGAATATGCAAAATGCCCAGGAAGACCTACTCAAGGCAAAAGCTCAACGTAAAGAAGCTTTTTCCTCTGCCTTACCTGTGGTATCTGCATTTGGCCAGGTCTCACATAGCTTTGCCATTGCCGCCCAACCTATGTCTTTTCCTGTCCCCTTCGGCGTCCTGGATGCAGCAGGTAATCCCGTTCCTCTAGCTGATAATAATGGGAATACGATTCCTTACACTGGCCAGAGTGGAATCCCAATTCCCGGTCAACATCTTCAGCAGACAGGTGTACAGTTAGTTCCACTTGAATTGGCTTTTGGATCAGACAATACCATGGTCTACGGTCTCAGCCTGACTCAACCCCTGTTCGAGGGACGGGTCATAGCTGCTATCCGAGGTGCAAATGTGTATGGTGATCTGGCAACTTCCGCAGCCGATGTCACCAGACTGTCAGTCATTGAAAGCACCAAGAAAGCCTACTATGGCGTCTTGCTGGCTGATAAAATGGTTACAGTTATGCAAAATTCCTTAGAGGTCATGCAACAGAATCTAGCCAATGTGACCGCCCTCTACGATCAGGGCAAGACGGCCGAATTTGATGTCATCAGAGCTGATGTACAGGTAGCCAATCAAACCACCATGGTCAGCAACGCCCGCAAGATGAAAGCTTTAGCTTATGCTGGATTAAAACGCAGTTGCGGACTCCAGATTGAACAGGATATCACAACCCTGGGTGAGCTTCAAGTTGAAATTGAGACTGACCTTAATCTGGCTGATTTAGAGCGGAAAATGATTTCTAATCAACCCCTGCTTTCCCAACTGGAAGCCAATGTCAGACTCATGAAGGAGAATATCCTTATGGTGAAGGCGGAGTTTATGCCCTCAATTGCTTTGACAGGCTCTTATCAGGAAATGAAATCCTACAATGATGATGGCTTTGATGATGCGAATTTTAACGAATCATCATCATTAGCTCTCGGTATTAATATGCCCATTTTCAATGGTTTTGGATCAACTGCCAGAGTACAGAAGGCCAAAGCAGATCATCGAAAATCTGAATATCAACAACATGATATGAAGGAGAATTTACTCCTTGAGTTAAGGAGTATTTTTCTGAGCATCCAAGAATCTTCACGGAAAATTGATGCCGGTCTTAAAGGTGTCAAGCAAGCCCGCAAGGGAGTTGATATGGCCCAGCGTCTATATCAACAGGGCATGGCAAGCCAACTACAGGTTCTAGATTCCCAAAACGCAAGTGACCAGGCCGAACTTGGTCTTTACCAGGCATATTTTGAATATAACAGCGCCCGTGCATCGCTTGCACGTGCACTTGGAGAAGAATAATGAAATCGTTGAAGATGTGGATATCCACAATACTAATCGCAGCTAGTCTAATGGTTGTGGTCAATTGTGGCGGTGAGACAGAAGTGAAAGAAATTGTAGAAACGAAGGTACCGGTCGCAGTAGATACAGTCAGGTATCAACCATTTCAAATTGATTTCCATAGTATTGGAAGGGTTGTTTCTGAAAATCAGGTCAATTTATTGTTCCAATCAGCGGGACAGGTCGACTCAATCTGGGCTAATATTGGTGATTACGTTGTTAAAGATCAGCGTCTGGCGAGTATCGAAACAGATGTATATGCCACCATGTATGCCCAGGCAAAATCCATGTATGAGAAGTCCAAACGTGATCTGGAAAGTTCCAAAGCCTTGTTTAACTCCAATGTGATTTCCTCTGATCAATTTGAGATGGCTCGGATTGGTCTGGACAATGCCAGGGCAGGCTACACTCAAGCTAAGAACTCCATGGATAATACTATTTTACGTGCTCCCTTCAGTGGTTGGATCGTAGCTAAAAATTTGAATATTGGTGACCTGGTTGCCCCAGGTGGTGCCATGCTTCCACCCATGGTGCTGGCCGATATGAATCATTTAAAAATTATTGTTCCCATACCAGAAGCTCGTATTGGGCAGATCAGGAACGGTCAGTTTGCTCAGATCCAGTTTAAAACCTTCCCTGATCGTGTTTTTGAAGGTGCTGTATTACGCATTGGAATGGCTCCAAAAAATATGTCCAACAATTATGATGTTGAGGTACGTATGTCCGGCAATATGAGGGGCATGAAATTGGGTCTGGTTGGTGATGTTCGTATCGTTCAGGAATACTTCGAAGAGGCCCTGGTTGTACCGCTCAATCTGATTCAGGACGATGGCGACAATAAGTTTATCTACGTGGAAGAAGAGGGCAGGGCAGTTCAGAAAGTGATCAAAATTCGTGCACTTTCTGGATCTCAAGTTTTTATTGAAGCCGCTGTTGTCCCTGGAGATGTGCTCATCGTCAAAGGACACAATGATGTGAAAGATGGTGTTCTCCTGGATATCGTGGAGTAGGGAAGGATTAGCTTATGAAAATATCAAAACAAGCCATCCAGCACCCTATGGCGGTCATATTTGCTTCACTGGGCATTTTTATTGCCAGTATTACAGCATATTTGATTCTACCCCTTGAACTGGTGCCAGTCATTGAAATTCCCTATGCCTTTGTGTCGGCAACCTATGTCGGGGCAGCACCCTCTGAAGTGGAAACCGAGATTCTCAAACCTATTGAAGAAAAACTGGCACAATTACAGGATGTTGACGATATCACTGGTTATGCCATGCAAAATGTCGGTTTTATCACCATCAAGTTTTCTCCAGAAGCTGATCTTGATGTCAGTATAGATGATCTGAAGGAGAAAGTAAACGAGGCTATTCCGGAGCTCAGAGATGAGATAGACAATGTTACAGTTACCGATATTGATTTTGCCGATACACCGATAAGTATTCTCAATATTTATGGTGATTTCTCACCCCATGAACTTCGAAATCAAGCAGAGTTAATCAAAGACCAACTCACACGCATATCCGGCGTGAATCAGGTGGAGATGTTTGGTGGTGAAGAGCGTGAAATTGCCATTGAAATTGATCCCAATCTACTTCTGGCAAACAATCTCAGTATCCCGCAAATCATGATGGCCCTGCGCAGGAGCAATATGAATTTTCCTGGCGGTACCGTCAAATTGAAGGGCCAGGACATATTCGTACGCACTGTAGGTAAGTATTCTGAGATCAATGACATAGAAAATACCATCCTAGGTGTTGATGCATCTGGAAACGTAAAACGTATTCGTGATGTAGGTACAGTGACAGACGGATTTGAGATACCATCAAGTTATTCACGCTATCAGCAACAGAACAGTGTGACGCTCCTCATTTCTAAAAGGACTGGGGCCCACATTGTGGAAGCTACTGAACAGATTGAAGCGGTTGTGGATAAACTGGCTGCGAAATTCCCTGCCGGAATGGATTATGCCTATACTGCCAGACAGGCCACAGATATCGAAAGACAGAACAGCCAACTTAACCAGAATGCTGCCTGGGGAATCTTATTCGTTATCATTGTTCTTTTTGCAGGAATCGGTTTTAAAAATGCCCTTATAGTTTCCATCGCCCTGCCGTTTGCGCTTATGTCTTCATTTCCGCTTATGTATGTTTTTGATCTCGCCCGCACAGGAATCTCCATGTTTGGTTTGATTATCGTGCTGGGTATTGTGGTGGATGGTGCCATCATTGTGGCTGAGTCCACCTATCGACATATGGAAGAAGGGCT
>JABIFG010000353.1 GCA_018650795.1 Fidelibacterota bacterium | reverse complement strand
TTTCCACTTACTTTTGCTACTTCAAGAATAGTTTGTTTGTATCGAACCCGTAACTCTTCTCTTGTTTCCCTGTTCACCTTTACCTCCAATGTATCTCTTCAAATATAATGAAAAGTGTCCGGGAGGTATTGACGTATCACAATCTGGGTATCATGTTGCATAGAAAATCAATTTAAGAAGGGCTTAGAGAATCGAAACTTGAAAGTTTGGACTGTTGGGTCTGTGCCGCGCAGGGTGGATGTATGGATTTTTATGTCCCAGAGGATGAATATGGTAAAGGACGGTGTATATTCCAGCCTATGGTATCTCTTCGAAAGACCAGCATCCTCCTGATCCTTCTGGCTGCAGGATTGCCCTCAGTAAACCGCGCCGAGAGCAGAATTACAGGAAGTGCTGGCTCAGAAATGATGTCCCACAGTTATGGAACATTCAATGAAGCCTGGGCCATGACCTTCTTACCAGATGGACAATTGCTGGTGACTCAAAAAACAGGAGAGCTACTCCTTGTTCACCTTGAAAGTGGTTCTCAAGTGCCGGTCCAGGGCGTCCCCGAAGTCGCCTATGGGGGTCAGGGGGGGCTGGGCGATATCATTCTTCACCCCCAATACCTGCAGAATCAGCTGGTCTATTTTTCCTATGCCGAATCTGGGCCAGATAGAAAACGAGGCGCAGTGGTAGCCCGGGCACGACTCCAACTCACGACGCGACCAAGGCTGGAGCAAATTGAGATCATCTGGCGCCAAAGCCCCAAGGTCACAGGCAAAGGGCATTACTCCCACCGTCTGGCCTTTGGTCCTCAGGGATACCTCTTCATCACCTCAGGGGATCGTCAGAAACAAGAACCAGCCCAGAGCTGGACCCAGGATCTGGGCAAGGTGACCCGTCTGAATGACGATGGTTCCATTCCCCCCGACAATCCTTTCCAGGACAAGGGGTCCCTGGCCAAATCTTTCTGGACACTGGGTCATCGTAATCTCTTGGGAATCGCTTTTAATGAGCAGGGACAACTCTGGACCCATGAGATGGGTCCCCAGCATGGGGATGAGTTCAATCTTATCATTGCCGGAGAGAATTATGGCTGGCCCCTGGTATCCTGGGGCAACCATTACTCTGGTTTTCCCATCGATGATCATGATACCCGTCCGGATTTTCACCTTCCAGAGGAATATTGGGTCCCTACCATTGCGCCTTCAGGTCTGATCATTTATAATGGTGACCAATTTCCTGCCTGGCGTGGGAATGCCTTCATCGGTGGATTGCGATCTGAGGCTCTCATCAGGGTCAGCATCAATGGAAACCAGGCCCAGGAAGTGGAGCGCTTCGATATGGGCAAGCGTATTCGAGAAGTAGAGCAAGGTCCCCAGGGGGCCCTGTGGGTTTTGGAAGATCGAGAAGGCGGTCGCCTTTTGCGCCTCACCCCAAGGCCTGAATGACCTGACAAATCCGGCTTTCAGGATCTGTCATTGAAACAAGCCTGTGCATTGACCCGCAATAGTTCAAAACCTGTTAGAGGACCCAGATGAAGCAACTGTCATATCAAGCATTCCCCGTTCAAACCTATGATAAGCTCCGCTATGGTGATACGGACCGGCAGGGACATGTCAACAATGCCACCATGGCGACCTTTTTTGAAACAGGGCGAGTGGAGATCTTATACGGTGTGGAGCATCCCGTTCTCGCAGAAAACTGCAGCTTTGTGGTTGCCTCTTTAAAGGTGGATTACCTCAAGGAGATCACCTGGCCGGGCATCGTAGAGATCGGGACTGGCATCATCAAGGTGGGCAACAGCTCCATCCATTTCTATCAGCAGATCTTTCAAAATGATATTTGTGTAGCCAAAGCCGAAACCGTCAGTGTCCAGGTGCTTAATGAAACTGGAAAAAGCAGGGGTCTGTCAGAGGATGCGCGACTGACACTCCAGAATTGGCTTCTCTCATAAGTCTGGGGAAGGCATGACCTTCCGGCGCCGCATCAAGTAATTTCACGGGGGTGTGAACCGGGGAAAAAAGGGGCAAGGTTGGAAGCAGCTTGTGAAGACTCAATTCCCAGGCTTGTCATTCTTGTCATTAATTCCCGGTATACTTGACCAGGGCTTCCATGTAGCGCGATTTCACCTGTTGTGTGGCCATGAGTTGTTTTATGGGGGGTAGCTTTAGAATCACACCTAAAATCCCGGCTAATGCTCTGTGACTCCACAAGACCTGGTTATCAAAAAGGAGATTCTGAAAAACACCTCTTTCTATAGCCATAATAACAGCCCGATGCGTGCCGTTTAGGGGTGTGATCACTCTTTTTTCCCGGGATATCAACCTGAGCTGGTTTTTTGAGCAGCTTTTTACACAGACTCCGCATCCAAGGCAGATCTCCGCATCCAGCTTGGCCCTTTTCATTTTGGGCTTTTTCGGATCGTTGGATGACACCAAAGTCATCGCTTCTACAGGGCAGGCTGAAACACACTTGCCACAACCATTGCAACCGTGCTCGTCAACAACCGGTAGAAAGTTGCTTGTATGAACTGGATTGAGGATGGCAAACCGCTTTGCAGCAAGCATGGCTTCGCAACAACACCCACAGCAATTACAGATGAAGTTTACCTGTTCTCTAACGTTTTCACCAAACTGAACCAGATTGTTTTCATAGGCCAGACTGAGCAAGTCAAGACATTCTTCCTTATCAACGGCTCGGGCATGCCCGTGTTTGATGAGTGAAGCTGCGGAATTGTTAAAGGTCATGCAGATGTCTTGGGGTGCGTCACATGCCTCGTGTGCATGTTCCATCTTATGTCGACAATAACAGAGACCCACCGCGCGATGGCTGGCCTCTTCGATGACGTGTGTGGCGCGTTCATAATCCAGCACATGCAGGGCGTTCTCATTTGATAAAGCTGGTTCATTGATAAAGGTTCGTCCGAGCTGAGTATCTCCTCGGGTAAAAAGGTCTTTAATAAAAGCTTCCTCAACATTCAGGTATTGATAGAATAACTCACTGAGTGCCTTTTGATCAATGTCCTCCCGAATGCGCATGAGCGAAAACTCAAAAAAGCCCGCCATGGGTGGGGGGAGCGTGTAAATAGATTCACCGTTCTGTTCTACATCAACCAGAATGGCACGACTGGCCAATGTGTCCAAAACATTGCGTGTCCTGGTTAAATCTATCTTCCAGATGCGACTGGCTTTTTCAGCATTAAAGGGCTTGATCGGCAGCAGCGAAACCAGCTTAGCTTCCCGTTCGCTAAACAGCATCTTCAAGATCTTGAATAACAATTCTGAGGGGGGTGCTCCCTGGGGAAAACGGTTAAGTCTGTCTGTCAGCTGTGCATAGCTTGATTTGATGGTATGATGTGCCAAAAGTTGATCCCTTCAGATATACCCATGATGTCTGAATTTTCACCATAATATAATACTGGATTGTATCCTGTCAAACCATGTCGGGCAAGTTGATGTGATTTCTTAAGAAGTACTTTTGGGTTATCCTGAAAGCAAAAAAGGATATAAAAATGAGCCCAAAATCAAATGTAGAAAAGCGTGTTAAAGATATACGTAGAAACACCCGCAAGAAATACTCGGCAGAAGAAAAGATCAGGATAATACTGGAAGGC
>JABIFG010000352.1 GCA_018650795.1 Fidelibacterota bacterium | reverse complement strand
CAACCTCAATCGAGTAAGACTGAATGGTAAAGGTGACAAGGTTCGATATGTACCCATGAATGCTGTGCTCCGTGAGATTTTGGAGCGCAGAAAGGCAGATGGGCATGAATATCCGTTTAAGATGGACTACCATTGGATGTTCAAGAAAATCAGCAAGTACTACAAGGCAGCTGAAATCGAAAACGCCAACATCCACACTCTGAGAAAGACGTTCGGCAGTCTGCTGATCGCTCAGAAAGTAGATGTGTTCCGGGTCTCAAAACTACTTGGACACTCGAGTGTGGTCGTCACTCAACAACACTATGCAGACATCCTGAAGGATGATCTGGAGACAACCATTGGTTGTCTGGAGTCGGTCTTCAACTCTGAAGATTGACATGAGCAATAACAGCCGGGGGGTTATCCCCCGGCACAACCAAAACGCAAAATGGAAAATAAAAAAGTTGAGATTTCCGAATTGGAAACCCTTATGTATGGCTTCCGACAAAAGGAATTCCTATTAAGCGAGCGTGATATGCGTTCAATGACTGAGCTGCTCGTAGCTGAAGGCTTTAGTCGAGAGCAGGTTGCTTCGATAATGTTTGAGCTGGTTTTTCAGGATCAGCTGCCAAACTAGGGTGTGCCATGAAGAATAAATTGTGGTTCGCCCCAGAGATGCTTTCTAAGGTACTTGACGATGTGTTTGAGGACGATGCCGCCTCTAAGACAGATAACATGCCTAGTGAAGCTGTGGGGGGGACAGAAAAGGCATTTGGGCACCGGGAACCTCCAGCATGTTACCTAGAGGAAATCACAGGGGAATATGTCCTGATTTTTCCTTCGGGAAGGAAGCAAAAATACCGAAGCAAGATTCAAGCAAAAGACATTGCTAAATGGTACGGAGTAGAGGATGTTGTTTTTACCCCATATCGCGAGATTTACGATCCCACTTCAAAAGGAAACCCTTTAAGCAAGACGGATGGCATTGAATTGAATACATACAAGCCTTCAAAATTTCAGAATCAGAAACCTAGGCTCAGGTCCAAGGGAAAGTTTCCAACCATCGAAGCTCTTCTCGGTAATGTCATGCCTGAAAAATTGAGCCGGGATGCCTTTTTGAATTGGCTCGCGGTAGTTTTCAATACAGGTAAGAAAACAGGAACAGCCTGGGTAATTCTGGGTACACAGGGTTCTGGAAAAACGATGCTGTTTGAGAGGGTTCTAACGCCACTGTTAGGCGAGGAAAATTGCATAGAACTGAACCAGGATGCTCTAAGTAGTCGGTTCAATCACCTACTACACAGAAAGCAACTGGTTTGCTTCAATGAGGTGCACTCGTCCAAACAGGCCGCTGAACGCATTAAGAATTGGGTCACTGAGGATAGAATCAGGTTGGAGGAAAAGACTGTCAGAGCAAGTATCAACCGTAATTTTCTGAACCTGATTTTCACCTCTAATAGTCAGATACCCGTGGCAATCGAATCGGACGATCGTCGATTTAATGTCGTCCGTACTGGTGGCCCATTACTTGAACAACCTTGGTTTAGTGGCGATGCAACAATCAGGGCGTTAACGATGGAACTCAGCTCCTTTGCTTCATACCTGCAGGCTTATCCATATGCTGAAGGCGATGCACGTCGGACCATCATGAATTCAGAGAAACGCAGGGTGATTGAAGCCGGTGTAAAGCCGCTTGACCGATTGGTGGATTTTTTAAGGAGGGGCAAAAAAAATGATCTGATTAATGCAGCTGATCCCGACTTGCTAAGTGAGGACGATTTGTCCGAGTTGTCCAACATGGACAATCACCTCACCAAGGAGCTAGTATTGAAGTTGGCTGAGAGTATCTCTGGGGAAGCACTGACCATGACCAAGCTTACTCGTGAGCTCAAGTCAAGAGGTATCAATGAAACTCGCGGGAGAAGTGATAGATCCACTCGTAAACGTGAATACACATGGCAGGGCTCAGCAAACCCGGACAAGTCGGACAAAGATTGAGAATACCCATCAGAGGGCGGGGGAGACTCCGCCCTTCTTCACTAAACGGAGCTAGAAAAAATGGCTAAAAAATGGCTATTGATGGGTCGATTTGTCCACGATTGTCCATTTTTCGCTAGAAAACTTGAAAATGGCCTTAAAACAAAAAACCCTTGTAAATCTAATAAATACAAGGGTTAAAAGTGGTGGCCAGGGACGGAATTGAACCGCCGACACGGGGATTTTCAGT
>JABIFG010000351.1 GCA_018650795.1 Fidelibacterota bacterium | reverse complement strand
TTATGCAGCATCAAAGTCGATGAACTCGACTGCTGCCTGAGCTTCACGCTCAGCTTCTTCAATCTCATTTTTAATTGAAGAAAGCGATTTGCTTGTTTTTGTAATTGCCTTGATCTGTGACTCTTTGGAGCCCTTCTCTTTAAGAAGCTTCGCACGGTCACTCACATCATCAGTAGCTTGGTACTTCTCTGCTATCACCTTGTACTCACTTATGAGGAATCCACGACGCTTTGCCAAACGCTCAACTGCATTGTCGTATGCAGTAATTGTCTTCACATGCTCTAAATCTGCAGTGATGCCATGAGCCTTACTTCCATCGTACGCATTTCTTGTTCTTTTCCCGGAGACTTCTGCGCTCTCGGTGTTATTGGGTGAATGCATTGTTTCTTCGGACATGATGTCCTCCTTGTTTTGTGGGGAGACTTCCCCGGTTATTGACACGTTGTATGTATTGTTTGTCATCATGACCTGCCTCAATGACAGAAACATGCCAAACCGTATATTGTGTTATAACAACGAGTTATGTTGTGTAGGATCAAAAAATGAACGTAAAAAAACTACACAGGGCTTGTGTAGTTTGAGTGTGGTTGAAGCTTTATTGGCTCCTCTTAAATGAGGATATTATTGACTTGAAGCGGGTTGTGTAGGCTGGGCTTTAAACTTTATTCAGAAATTCCCGTATTGTCTGTTCATCGACGGTATAAAGCTGTCTCTCAAGTGATTTATTTTCAGAAATTTTAGTTTTTAATGAATCTAGCACTGATTTTAACACTTCTTCAAAGGCTTGTGTATCTTGTGTGGAGTCAGATTTCTGGTTGGTTCAAATTAATGTAAATATATGGTTAATCCACCATTCAGGTCAGACATTCTTCATGTCATCTTTCCCAGTGATATCTTCGGGCTTGAAATCCCTGAAAAGTATCATAAATGTGCCTCAAAATGATATGAATCTCAAATTGAAACAGCTGGGGAGCTCATAATACCCCAATATCAATATGATATATATTATTATTATTTTTGAACTTATGTGTTGTTTCAAAAGTTGGCAAGGTCTTCGCCAATGTAAGTGTGAAAGATTTTTTAGAATTATTGAAAGGAATAAGATGAATATTAGAAATGCTTTACATAAACTCTCATTTTTGGTGACTGGGGCGATGATTATTGTGGCTTGTGATTCCAATCAAGTGGGGCCAGAGCAGGAACAACTTCCAATTCCTTTGGCCGAGAGAGTAATGCCACCGGATTTTAACTACACAACCAAGAAAGATGTTGAAGTAGATATTTTAGCAAGAAATTCCACTAGCAATGGACTTGGCGGCGTGAAACTCTCTTCCTTTTCGCTGGAGGAAGATGGGAAAGAAACTGAATTGTTCAGCGGTCTTACTAATAGTGATGGTATTTTCAAGCGCAGCGTTGAATTGTCAGCGTCATTAGACCCTTGTGCTTGGGATGGTACCCCCCCCCATTGGAAAAGTATAAAAAAGAATTTGGAAAGGAAATATTATGAGTACCCTTAAATGCACAAGGTTGGAACTGTGCCCAATAAAAACCTTTAAGTTCTTCCTATATGTGATCATGTTTCTGCTAACCGCTAATGTATTTGGTATTATATCAAATCATTTTTGGGGACATGGTCATCTGTATGGTCTGGTACCATTGTTTAATTTTGATACTGAAGCCAATATTCCAACCCTCTACTCATTCACGACAATCCTTTTTGCAGCATTGCTTTTGTTTTTTATTGGATTGGAAGAGAAAAAAGCGAAAAGAAAATGGTTAACCTGGATAGGACTCGGGATTATCTTTTTGTTCCTGGCCATTGATGAGGGATCGGCATTTCACGAAAAATTCATTGAAGGGCTTAGAACTCATCTTCATACTGATGGCGCTTTCTATTTCGCCTGGGTCATCCCTTATGGTCTTTTCTGCTTGATTCTATTGGCCTCTACTGCAAAATTTTTATTCGCACTCCGAACAAAAACACGTAATCTGTTTCTATTCTCTGGAACCATTTTTGTTATGGGAGCGATTGGCTTTGAAATGATTAGTGGTGTTTTTGCAGCAAGAGGGCAGACTGAGACGCTCCTTTATCACACTTTAACAACTTTTGAAGAAACTTTCGAAATGCTGGGAATAGGTATCTTTAACTATGCCCTCCTGGATCAAATCGTCACTTCCCATCAATCTGTGAGCCTCACTCTTTTGCCCGATGTAGAAGCCACCCAACCCGAAGAAGTGCATTTCCAGGTGTAGGATCAAATTCGCATCATCAACATAAACTGGCCATATCTATTGACACGTCTGATGATATGCGGAGGAGTCTTACTCCAGGCGAGGATTATTATCCTCGCCTGGAGAGCCCATAGATTCATTCCAAACTAAACTAACCAGCGTTTGTTTTCTTTTTCTTCCTTCATTCTCGTGAAGGGTAAATCCGAAACCAGTTCCAGTTTAATAGTCCTCAGTTCCCGCGTGGTGATCAAAGATTTTAGCTTCTCCACTATAGCTTTCCTCGGTTCCCAGATAGTCAATGAATCATAAAAGCGAATGGCATACTCAGCTATTTGAAGGCTATCTACTGCATCTGTCTTATGACCAGCAATCTTAAAATCACGTTTTACCTTGAGGGGGTGATCTACAGCTATTCTAAATTTATGATCATAGAGGTAATGACATAGAAGTTCTCCATAAACCCCGGTAGCCTCCATACAGAGGATCATATCGCAGGGCTTCAACTTCAGTGTTTTAAACCAAGTCATAAGTTGGCCAAAGCCCTCTATATTATTATCATAATCTTTTGACCCGTCTAAACTAATACCAGGTTGTGAGCTGATTGAGACAGTGAAATTTTCAGAAGAGATATCTATCCCTACATAATATTGAGGTTGTTTCATCTGGGGACTCCTTTGCTTAACTTCGAACCATATGATCCGCACATTGCAAAGGTGGACTGGGTTGTCTCCATTCTAATAATCATAATAGGTGGGATGGAATTACTATATAACCTTTGCTGTGTGGAGTCAGACCAATTCGGTTCATTTGATCTAAATAAATAAGAGATACTTTGGGCGGCTAACAACCCGAAAAAGGAGCCAATAATGAGCCCAAAGTCAGAAGTAGAGAGACGAGTAAAAGCGATCAAAAGAAAC
>JABIFG010000350.1 GCA_018650795.1 Fidelibacterota bacterium | reverse complement strand
AGCCGAAGCGGAGCGAGAGGCGAAGGGGTTACATATTAATAGCAATCTGCAACCACTCTCTCTCAGTCATTCCATCAGGCACAGACTCACAGCAGGCAAAGTGCTTTGAGTCAGGGTTAAAATAGTCCCGTAGATCATCTGGCATATCTAACAACCTGAGAGCCTTTGTCATCACTTCAGCTTTATCCTGTACTGGCTGATAGCTTTTACAGTTACGATCAGCTCTCAATACATGAGCACGACCAACAGCACAGATAAAACCATAATCAACTTTACGGTTAACACAGCTACTACAAGTAAATTTCATATCAATAGATCCTTAAAACCAGCCCCCCCTCTCAAAACCTGAAAAACCAAGAAAACCGTGAAAACCGCTTAGGTACTGGGTTTTTACGGTTTTTCCGGTTTTCACAGTTTTACAGGGGGCAGGTGGTTTTTATAGTTAAACATAATCTGGAAGAGGCTCTTCCTCATTTGCTAGCTCCACCTGCTGAGCAACATCAACCATAGGCTGGTTGATCAACTCATAATTTTTAGATCCATTAGAACCTTTAGTGACTTTCCATAACTCACCCTCAAGCAGATCTAGCACATCAATAACGGCCTTACGGTTTAACCCTGTATCATCAACAACTCTTCTCACTAGATCTGTCTTCTGGGAAGATACAGGACCAATCTCACTCTTTATTGAATCTACGAGCCTTTCATTCTCCTCAATAAACACCTCCTTACATCTCTGGTCATAAAGCTTCTCAGCCTCCTCTCCAGACAGCTGCCTGAAAGAATTCAATAGCTCTTTGTAGCTCTTAGTTTCAGTTGTTTTAAAGATAGCTAACCGTTCAACGTATGAACGTTCCTTCTCATTCTTCAGCGTTATTACATCCTTGTTACGGGTAACCTGCACAACACAGTCTGCATCATTTTTCAGATCACCAACCCCCTCAAGAACCGGACTCCCATCGACCCCAAGGTGCTTGTTGGAATGTGCAATCAGCACCACCGACCCACCAGCATGAGTAAAATTCTTAAGTATCTTCATCATCTGAGCTACTGCTCTTTTGTCTTGTGGGTCTACAATTTTCTTTACCGTATCAATGATCACAATCTTATTTTTCGCCAGCCCTCTATGAGTCATCGTATGAATTAGATCCATATCGAACTCACGAATCATCTGTACTCCTGTAGCCTCCAACAGTTTCGCCTTTTCTGCCAACCCTGTAGCTGAATCATCCAGATTCACATAAATCACATCCTCTCCTCGTATCACTCCAGAAGCTATATTCTTTACCACATCAAAGATCATAGTCGCTGTTTTGGCTGATCCAGACGGCCCGTATACAACCGTTAGCTCAGTCTTAACAATCGTCTTAGCTGCTGTTACATGCGATATCTCTCCTATTCTCTTTGCCAGTTCATCTGCCCGCTTCACCAAGTCAAGCCTCCCCAGATCAAACTTTGGCGTTAGGTGAAAATTCTTGTCTTTGTTGACAAGGTAAACATGATCATTCGCCACTACGATTTGTGATGAATTGCTTGTTACCGGAGTACCCGCTTTATCCTCAACAAAGCAACCATCATATGTTGACGGATCATCAACGATATCTTGAATCGTAAGTTGAGAACCATCCTGTAAAAATACTTCTGTTTGGTTAGAGCCTGCTGGTGCCAACACCGTAGGCATATCATTGTCTAGCGGAACCACTGCCGCTACGTTATAATCATTCATACTATAAAGCCCTTCTAGATTGACCCTCTGTTACAGCAGAGGGTTTTTTGTTTATACCTTCGCTGGAGACACTCCTCCACAGCAAGCTGCGGAGATCGTGTCTCATGCAGCTACTCCCATACGCTTATCCAACCATGCATCCACTTCGGAGCGCTGCCATGCCTTTACTCCGGGCGATAGCATCCGGCCTTCAGGGAAGTCATTCTCAGAAATCAGGTTATAGATATGCGCTCTAGAAAGAGAGCAGTATTCGGTGAGCTGCCTCATGCGTAGCAGTCGTGGTTCAATCGTCTTCTTCATCGTTATGTACCCCTTTGGGTTGTTTTAGATGAACAAAGAATAGGCTGGATTTTTCTATTTGTATTTTGACCACAAGACCACAATCAGTGATCTATTTGCCGCTTATGGCTACCCTCTAGGCCTATCACGTTAGACATACATGCGGCCACAACCAGCCACGAATTTTTATATGTTGAAGTAGCCACAAATCACTTTGAGAAGCTCAATTTCACACCATAGCGTTCCTTATGCGCAGCATTGACACGATCAACAGCAGCTTTAATGGCTTTAATTGCTTTTTTCTTGGAGCCTTTTTTATCTTCTTTGTCGGGCACATGTTTTGCTTGAAAGATGATAGGGTCAATTAAATTCATCGAATCCCAAAGATTTTGCCTAGAACTAAGAGGGTTCCCGCACTTCATCCATGCATGTACAGCCACCGCTCTTAGTGAGTCATCCTTGGCTGGGGAGCTGGAGGAATCAAGCTGCGCCTCTAGGTCCGCAATCTTTTCTTCGTATCTTTGGGTGAGGGAATCGCCAACAGTAAAGTTGCCTGAACCATCAACATGAAATCCATACTCATCAATCGGCTGGTGGTCTGGGTACCTCCAGTACTCTTCAGCAGCGGCTGGATCTGGGGAATTATGCACAGAGCACCATTCAGCAACTGCGTCCAAAGCGGCTTCAATAATTGCTTCTGCTTTTGCATCATCAGCGTTTGGTTGTGCTGCTCTCCACACCTCAAAGCGGTCTTTGAAATAGATGCCGTTGCCTCTGATCAATTCTGCCAGCTCAGCAGGGGATTTCTTGTCGACAGTAAGTAAGCTACCCAGCGTTGTTATCTTTAGATCCATTACGATACCTGTTTGTATAATTGAACTACATTTCCTTGAGTCGCTACATAGCCACCCCATGACTCCATCAATAGCCTGCGCTTATCAAATAGATCCCCTCGATTGTACGCCCGTTCAGTAGCGTTAGGGATGGTGTGAGCCAACGCCCTCTCTATCACTCCATGCGGGAAGCTGGACTGCTCCTCACACCAGTCTCTGAATGACGACCTGAAACCATGAGGCACATAGGCTAGGTGCTTACCACCCTTTACGTATCCCATCTTTCTCATCATCACCAGCATAGCCATACCAGACAGTGGCCTATCAGACCTCAAGCCAGCAAAGACATACTGGTTTAGATGGGGCAGT
>JABIFG010000349.1 GCA_018650795.1 Fidelibacterota bacterium | reverse complement strand
GCCCAAAAACCATCCTCGTCATTCACGGAACGATCATACATCTCCTGATATTGTTCCATCGATTTGATGTGCGCATTGGCTGTGAATTCAGCAGCAGGGTTAAATTTTTTTACCTCACTCATTTCGGCTCCTTTATAAATCAGTTTTCAAGATATTATTAGTCAGCTTAGGCATGTGCAAACAATGCGCCAAAAATTTCAATGTCAACGCGTGATGGCATTAATATTTATTATCAAGCAACTATAAGCTGCGAGTGCAATAAAGCTACAAAATGATTTCTTAAATCAGAAACGACCTGATAGAACTGCTTATTTGACCCTCTGTATGTTTACTAACATCAAAGACTTTGTAGTCTAAACCCCACTTGGCGATGACTGCATCCAAAAGAATGGGACGAACCGTCCAGACCATCTTTGCCTTGCTATTAACCAGGTCATCCATACAGTGACCCCAGCCTTGATCTTTCAATTCGAGATGACCAATTTCATCAATTACCACGATACTCTGAGGATTCCTTGCTTGAATTGAGCCAAGCACTTTACAACCAAACTCAAGCCCGGGTTGCCTAAAATTAAAGGGTCCAGCTCGCCATTCTGAGGTAGGTTCTTTTCTTTCACACAAAAGTTCAGATGCTTGAGTTTGAATATCGACAATATGATACGTATCTCTTTCGTTTTGCACCCAAACTCCTTCAGAATAAAAACCGCAGAAATCAATCTCATCAAGAGATTTACTCCCAATTAATGTTTTGATCATGGCTGTTTTTCCAACACCGGGATTGCCCGTTAAAATAATGACTCTGGGATGATCAGCATTGTGCTCAATACGCAAATCCTCCAGTGCAGCCAGGAGTTGGCTCAACGTCTGAAATGGGTGTCTCCAGATACGATCGATTTCAGAAACACGTTTTAAAAGACGCGGTAAGACTTCAAAGGCCAGAGAAATAGATTCAAAAAGAACACCCATCCCCAGGCGAGTGAACCAGTCAATGATGACTGGATTTCTCATTTCAATACTCAGGGCAGAGAATGCAAAAATGACCAACAAGGCTCGGATAGCCATGGTAACGCCAGTTTCAAGTCCGATGAGCAAACTCGCAGCACTATCCCAGCCTCCCAGAAGAAGACCCGATAGCCCCATCATGGCAATCAATTGGATCCAGAGCTGAGGTCGTTTCAGGCGTTTTAATGACCTGTTGTACCTGAAAATATTGAGGGTGACGTAGGTGATCACCAGTATCCCTCCAAGAGGAATGGAGAAAGTATCCAGATAGGAAAGACCCAGGCTGAGAATCATAAAGTTTGCCAGGAAGAGAGGTAGTGAATATGCCTGTGTAGCAGATGCAACCAGCAGATTTTCCTGCTTTGGAGCAACTCCCAATTTGGTTTGCGGAAATGAAATTGATCGGCTCGACCGAATCTTCCTATATGCCAACCCGGCTACGAGAGCACCAAAACTCAAATCAATAATAAATATGGCTCGAACCAGGTCAAAAGGAGCATCCCCTTCAAACCCAAAACTCCTGGATGCCATAAAATAGAGTTGCTCATAGAGTTTAACAAAATCGGGACCATAGGTCATGAGCAGGACAAATATCTTCTGAAATAGACTCCAGGAAACTGCCAGAGCCCCCCCCAGGACAAAACCAGGCCATTTACCCCGAAAAATGCGCACAGAAATTTCCAGGATCAGACCTTCCATGAAGATGCCAACCATGGGTCCAAAGATGATAGCAGATGGGGAGATGGACTTCATCACAGCAGTCACAAGGGCAGTACGCCAGAATAAGCCGGGAGTAGGCCAGAGTTTGTAACCATTTATCATGAGGATCAATCCGACCGATGCTAAAAAGGTTCCCGAAAAGGGGATGTGCAAGTTGTGGAGGAAGCTACCCAGAATGATTTCTATGGATGCCCAGAGACTGCCCAGCATAGCAGCTTTGAGCCAGATATCAGGAAGAACCTCTACCTTAGGATGAGGAAGGTTTTTATCTCCGACAGCATGCATAGGACTACCGGATGGTAACTTTATAAACGACATATCTTCTCTTTCCAAATACGGGAGCAGATTTCCCCATTTCCAGGAAAACCGTGTCGGCCTGAGACCATATTTAATGATAAACGTAGGTCTGGCAGCTGAGAGAATGAGTGGATCTCAACGTTCTGAAACCCTTATTTCAAACCACATATCCCTGGAGATAGCAGCTTTTACTAGTGTCAGTGCAGAATCTAGTCCGAATTATTCCTGAACAAAATGTTTCTATTCTTGAGTATGAACTCAATTAATATTGCACTAGATTTAGAGATCAACATTTCATGTCAATAGCAAATAATTTGGCAAACTTAATACATGTTTTTTACGATTACAATTAAGGAGACTTAGGATGGCAAGTAGTATTAAAGGTACTCAAACCGAGAAAAACCTATTGATTGCATTTGCTGGCGAATCGCAGGCAAGAAATCGATATACCTATTTTGCGAGTGCTGCAAAAAAAGAGGGTCTGGTTCAAATTGCACAGATCTTTGAAGAGACAGCCAATCAGGAGAAAGAACACGCCAAACGCTTCTTCAAATTTTTAGAAGGTGGCGATCTGGAAATCACAGAAACATTTCCTGCAGGTAAAATTGGTACCACTCTGGAAAACCTGAAAGCAGCTGCAGCTGGTGAAGAATACGAATGGACCACCATGTACCCAGAATTCGCAAAAATCGCTCGCGAAGAGGGCTTTAAGGCCGCGGCTATTGCTTTTGAGACCATCTGCATTGCTGAGAAACAGCACGGGAAAAGATATGCTGATCTGGCAAAGAATCTTGAAGAAGGTCGCGTGTTCAAGCGAAATGGTAAAGTGGTCTGGCGTTGTATCAACTGTGGCTACCTCCATGAAGGTGAAGATGCACCTAAAGCCTGCCCCGCTTGTTTACATCCCCAGGAGTACTTCGAGCTATTAGGAGAAAACTGGTAAGCTCCAAGCCCATTGGATATAAAAAGAGCCCTCGTTAGGAGGGCTCTTTTTATATCTATATTTTTGTGACCCCCGGATGCTTTTCCATATCCAACCAAACCCATCCTAACACTAAGCAGGTCAAGGCAATGAATCCCACAATAGGGTGCATTAGTAATTGAGGAGATAAAGCGCTGAATCCCATGACACCCTGAGACAAGGAGGCAAGCATCCCGTTCAGTGGTGTCCAGAAAAACAATACCATCCCCGTACCCCACAACATGAGAATACTATTTAGCAATAAGGAGATTTGATCCAACCGACGATTTTGAGTTAAAAGAATCTGCGACGGAATTACCATGAGTTGTTGCTCAAAATGTGCGGGTGGATTCTCCCAAGAATTTTCAAGTAGTGCATCAATGGCATCTAGTTTGTTGGAATTATTAGGTCTCATCATAGACCTCCATTAATATTAGTTTCAAATTGGCTTTAGCTCTGCGAATATGGGATTTTACTGTATTCAAGGGAATATCCATAATTTCAGCCACCTCTGTATATTGAAATTCCTTCAAATAGTAAAGTGTGATCGCGTCAGATTGCAGGGGGGGTAACGCTGAGACTGCCTCTCTGATTTGATCCTTCTCCACGTCCTTGATGAAAATATCCTGGACATCGCTATTAAGCTCTTCAGGTTCAATATCCGCTCTATCCTCTAGAGGAATCATTCTTGAGGATAGCTGAGACTCCTTTTTAATCATAGTATGACACACATTTAGCGCAATTCGATATATCCATGTGCCGATGTGAGACTCATCTCTGAAATTTTGCAGCCCCTTATAAACCCGAATAAATGTTTCCTGGCTGATGTCTTCGGCTAGTGTGACCTGATTACACTTCATAAGCGCCAGGTTATATATACGACTACTATGGTTTTTTACAATTTCCCGAAAGATGTGATCTGCTTCTTTTTGAACTCTGGGAATCATATTCATCATATTAATACTTAGACCTCGAATAATGGTAATTTGTTGCAGTAAGAACCAAATAAAAAATATTTAAAAAAAATGAGTACAAAGGTGCAACAAATACAAACAGACCTCGGTCTAATACCACGATGAACCAAAATTTAATTTAAAGGAGAATATTATGGATACTGAAGTATTAATACCAATTACCATGTTTTTAGTAGCAGGTGGCTCGTTTATTACCACGATGGTATTACGTTTACAAAAACGAAAAGTTGAAAGCGCTGAAATTCTTGCAGCTATCGAAAAGGGAGTTGATATCAAATTTCCTGAGCAGCCCAAAAAAAGTCGGCTCTTGCCAGGACTAATGTGGCTACTTACTGGGCTTGTAATGTTTTTTGCATTGGGCGTGATGATGCCTGCAGACGCCCCATCTGGAATAGCGATTTGGGGATTAGTTCCAGTAGCCGTAGGAGCTTCTTACCTAATCGTGTACCGTGTTGAAGAACAAAAAGGAGATTCTGAAGAGAATTAGTCCACTCTGATAGATTTCCATTTTCATAGAAAGAAGGCAGGGGGTCCTGCCTTCTTTTTGTTTACCGCAAAATAAGGGATGTTTAACGCTCGTATTCTGATATTCTTCGATTAAAAGTCCACTCCCACAACTTGGCGATTACATTGATGGCTGTGAACAAATGTGCATCCATGTCGTATGCATTGCTGTTTATGTATACCTTTTGAAGGGTTTGATTATAGAATGAAATACGGTTTTAAATATATACTACTTCTCTTTCTGTTTGTGCTGAATATAAATCAGGTCAGCGCACAAGCTAGAGTGGGTCGAATGAATGGTTTTCTACGTGATGCTGATACGGGTGAACCTCTGCTCTACGCCAATGTGAGTCTCAAGAACACAGGGATTGGAGCTGCTACAGATAATTCAGGTTATTATATCATCACCGGTATTCCTCCTGGTGAATACACTTTGCAGGTCATGATGATGGGCTACGAAAAAACCGAGCAAGCAATCAAAGTTGTGGCTGGATTAGATGAACGTCATGACTTCGAAATTGAACCAACCTCCATTGAAGGAGAAGAAGTAATTGTTACGGGAGACCGTCAACGCTTCGAAAAGGAAATAGAAGTAAGTGCTGTAAGCCTCAGCATGCGTGATGTTAAAGCCATGCCCGCTTTTGTTGAAGCTGATATCTTTCGGACACTACAATTGTTACCAGGTGTTCAGTCATCCAGTGACTTCTCATCAGCGCTGGTGGTACGTGGAGGAAGCCCTGATGAAAACCTCATCATGCTGGATGGTATTGAGATCTACAATCCCTTCCACCTGGGCGGCGTGTTTTCCACATTCAATGCAGATGCCATAGCTGATGCTGAATTTCTGGCAGGTGGATATCCAGCCTATTATGGGAATCGTATTTCTTCGGTTTTGAGCATCACCGGGAGAGAAGGAGACTCTCGTAAGAATAAATTATTCAGTGGGAAGAAATTGGGCGAATACTTTGATGTTAGCCAGGTGCGTGGAGAAGTCAATTTATTGAGTTCAAAGCTTCTGGCTGAAGGACCTCTATATAAGGGCTCATGGATGCTATCTGGTCGTCGCACCTATTTTGATCAAGTTGCTCGACTGTATTATTGGTACATAGATGAACCCATGGAATGGAAGTACTATTTCTATGATGTTCAGGGAAAAATTATTCAAAATATCAATCCCACCAATCGCTTGACTTTCTCTCATTACGCCGGCAACGACAAAATTGCATTCGATTTGGGTCGATCCAATAATGAAGTAAATTTTAACTGGGACTGGGGCAACACCACCAACAGTACTGAATGGCGCTGGATTCCCAACTCCAAGTTTGTTTCCACGCTCTCCTTTGCCAATACCAGCTATGAATTTGATGTAAATATGGAGCTAACGGCAACGGATACTTCAGGCCAGTCGTCTTCAACCAGCTTTGTGATTTTTAATAAAATTGATGATTGGACCCTGAAAGAAAATCTTGAATGGTATATTTCAAAAGAACATACGCTGACAACCGGGTTTGAGATAAAAGATCTTGGTATCGATTTTGAGCTTTCACAAGGTGATCAAAAGCTTTTAGATCAGGATCAAAATAATATGATCTATAGTGGTATTGTCCAGGAACGCTGGCAACCGAACCCCGTCATCATGATACAAACTGGGTTACGCGTCTCTAAATATTCCGCCCATGATATGCTTTATTATGAGCCACGGCTGGGCTTCAAATATCTATTGTCTACAAATCTTGCTCTAAAAGGAGCCTGGGGTAAATATAATCAATTCCTTTTTACAGCTCAGGATGAGGATGCGATCTTGAGTATTGTGGATTTTTGGAATCCAATTCCTGAAAATTACAAAGCAAAATCTGTCGAGCATTACATCCTGGGTCTTGAACAGTGGATAGGTGATGGTTGGTTTGCAAGTCTGGAAGGATACTATAAGCCTTATAGCAACACTTTGGTTATTAACCCCAACCAGAATTTTTTGAATCAGGATGATGATTACACAGAAGGCACCGCTGAAATATATGGTGCGGAGATTCTCCTTAAGAAAAATAGTGGGAAGCTTACAGGTTGGTTAGGCTACTCCTACATGAAGAGTGAGCAGGAATTCGATTTTAATGGAGATGGCCAGATCATCGGGAGTGACGGTGAGATTTACAGCTCAAAATATGATCAACCGCATAGCCTGAATCTGGTGGTTAATTATTCACAAAGTAAGAAGAATACATTTGGTTTGACTGTGACAAACAGTAGCTCCAACCTGTATACCCCAACGGTTGCTTCTCTGTTCACTCAAAATGGATCTTTCGAATTAGCAAATCCATATGACAATCAAACCGATCTTATGGGAACCCGTAATTCTGCTCGTTATCCGGATTATTTCAGGATGGATGTGAGTTATTCAAGACTGATACAACCGTTTGGGATAGATGGCTTATTTAAGATTCAAGTCATAAATGCCACTAACCATTTCAATACTTTCATTTATAACTGGGACTTTGAAGAAGGAACAGTAGAAGGTATCGGTATGTTTCCATTCTTTCCCACATTTGGTTTCGAGTTC
>JABIFG010000348.1 GCA_018650795.1 Fidelibacterota bacterium | reverse complement strand
CTGCTGGACAACAATAACGTCATGACCAATGCCAATGGTGAACTATCAACTGTAGCCAAACAGGCTATCGGTGGGTTGCTTCGATATGCACCATCCCTAACGGCCTTTGGGAATACAATTGCTGCTTCACATTTACGTTTGGTGCCAGGGCAGGAATCTCCCACAAAACTTTTCTGGAGTGATTTTAACCGTGCTGCCCTTATCCGAGTTCCACTGGGATGGCGACATAGTGAGGATATGGCATCAGTGATTAACCACCGACTCAAGGATCGCTATATTTCACCATTCAAGAGACAAACTATTGAATTACGCAGTGCCGATGGCTCAGCATTTATTCACCTGCTGCTTGCAGGGATGACCATGGCCATACAATATGGACTGGATCATGGGGCTGTATCCCTCAAACTTGCCAATAAACGTCGTATTCATCAGGATGAAGAGGTCAGCAAAGACATTCCCGAATTACCTCCCAGCTGTTTCCAGTCCGCCCAATATCTCAGAGAAGAGGCAGAGCTGTATACAAGTCTGATACCTGCTTACATCGTTGATCATGTGTGTGAGCTTTTGGAAGCAGAAGATGATGAGAAATTGTCGGCTGAATTACGTAAGCTATCTAAAGAAAAAAGTCTACGTAGGGTTCAGGAGATCATGCACCGTAGCATTCATGTGGGTTAGGAGTCAAAGGTCGAAAGTCGAAAGTGTCCGACTGTCCGACCAAGACATAGGTAACACTTTAGTCTGTGTTGTCTCCAAACATTGAGGCAAATAATAGTGAGCCACCAGCTAATGACATATCTTTTAGCAGACTGCCCATAGACATCATATTTCCACCTATAATAGACGGTAAATGAACAGTGAACACAAAGACCAGCATAAGTGCTGCCAATAGTTGTCCAGCCAGTTGGACATGCTTTTTAATTATAAAACTCACTGCTGCCGCAAGTAAGGCTGCACCAGTCAGATATACCCAGAATACCCCTCCAGGGACAAAGCTGGGAACCATTCCTGCAAATTGGTTCGCATTCATAAAGTGCATGAGTCCAAAGACGCCAAATGGGAGGGCAAAAAGGTACGTGCCGATAGTTGATAAATTCTTCATTAGATTCTCCTGTTGTTTATTATTCTTTTTCCAATTAATACGTAATCATATTGTATAATTATTAGGTTCAATGTAAGCCTTGCAATAATTGAGAGTGTCAAGAGGAAGACACTTCTGTCCTATTGCAGGGTAAGTGAGGAAATCCCAATGATTTTCAATTTTTGCATGATTCACTAGAAAATTTCAGCATGTCACATCTATATTGTTTGACAATGATGTTAGAAAATATGCGATTAGATAGATTTACACGGGATTCAAGAGTTGTTTTTTTTACTGGAGCTGGTATATCAGCTGAAAGTGGTATTGCCACATTTCGGGATCCCGATGGACATTGGTCAAAATATGATCCCATGAAACTAGCAAGTCAGGCTGGTTTTCAAGAAGATCCGGAGCTGGTGCTGGGCTGGTATGCAGATAGACGGGAAGCCATTAGGAAAGCCAAGCCAAATGCAGCCCACATAAGTATTAGCAATTTTCAGAAACTATTCAGACATTCCATTGTAATAACTCAGAATGTGGATGGTCTCCATGAACGTGCTGGTAATAAATCCATTTATGAGCTGCATGGAAATATCCATCGGCATAAATGCAATGGCTGTGGAAAACAGGTTGAACTGAGTAATAAGAAAATGCGAATGCTTAATTATTGTGAATGTGGAGGCAAGATAAGACCTGACGTGGTTTGGTTTGGTGAATCTTTACCGCTTCAAATGATTAATGAAGCGTTCGAGACAGTTTCGAGCTGTGATCTGATGTTCACAATTGGAACTTCAGCGCAGATATACCCAGCAGCCCAACTCCCATTTGAGGCTAAATCCAAGGGGGCTTATGTCATCGAAATTAACCCAGAACCAACGCCCTTTAGTCCAAAGGCTGATCTGAGCATACACGATGATGCAGGTTCTGCTTTACCAAAATTCTACGAGGAAATTCATGCTCAACTCAATTGAATTCATGAAATATTTTAAAGCTTTGACCCTGCTAGTGTTTTTGGGGTTACAATCTTGTGCTTATTACAACACCTTTTACAATGCGGAGGAGTATTTCGCTGAGGCTCAGAAACTTACGCGGGAAAATCAAACCGAATCTGTCAGTAGAGAAGAGATTAATCTGTATTCAAAGGCTATTGAAAAATCCAAAAAACTACTCACAAAATACCCTGATAGTAAGTATCGGGATGATGCCCAATTTATTATCGCCAAGGCTTTCTATTTCAAGGGTGACTATCTCCAGGCCAAGCGCTATTTCGAAGATCTCAGTTCTCAGTATTCAAATTCTCCCTACGCAAATGAAGTACCCCTCTGGATTGGTAAATGTCTCTTGAAAACCGGTGATCTCGAGATGGCCAGGTATGAAGCATCCAGAGTGTTGAAAGGTGAAACGGGTCGCGGACTACAGGCAGATGCATTGTTGCTAATGGGTGAAATCGCTGTCCAACAGGATAGCTTACTTCTGGCTGAAAATTACCTGGAGCAGGTAATTGATCGATCACCAGATGGTTTTACCAAAGCCCAAGCTCAATTCCAGGTCGGTAAAATGCGCGAGAACAAGCAGGATTATGAAGGTGCGCTTAAAGCCTATGAAACCGTCTCAAAGTACAAACCTTCTGAATCGCTTAAGGTTGAAGCGATTATTCGACAAACCAGTATGCTCAAAGCCCTGAACCGTGACAAAGATGCTGTCGAAATGATCCAGGATATGCTTCTCAGCGATAAATTTGTAGAGATACGAGGTCAGTTGGAGGTCGAGCTGGGCAAACTTTATCTTGTCATGGATGAGATCGATCATGCAGAATCCAAATTCACCAGTATTGTTGAAGATTACAACCGAACTGAGGTTGCTGCAGAGGCCAGTTTTTATCTGGGAGAGTTGTATCTTACAAAACGGTTCGATTACGAAGAGGCAAAAACTGCTTTTACCAATGTGAAAACCCAGGCGATAAGATCACCCCTTGCTAATAAAGCGGTCCAAAAGAATAAGCAGATAGAGCGTTATCAGAAAATTCAATTGGATCATTTAAACTTCCAGAGACAATTGGCTGGTCTCCCGCCCATAGTAAAATCAAAGAAGAAGAGTAATGCTTCAAAAGGAAGAAATAATCGAGAGGGGAATCTACGTGGAAGATCACGTGGAGGGAAAACTGGCCTTCTTACCCAGGAAGAAAAGACTGGCAAACAGGAGGAAATAGAACAGGTCGAAGTGGAACCTGTTGAAGTGACTGCCCAGGATTCTTTACGGGTGAATAAGCTCATGGAGGAAAATAGATATTCACTGGCGGAATATATGTTATTCGAATTCACACGAGTGGATACTACCCTCGAATTATTGATGTCTCTTGAGAATACATCGTCTGATACTTCAATGCAGCAACAGTCCGCATATATGCAATATTACGCTATTGAATCCATTAAAGGGGATGTCACTGGAGGACAAGTTGCCCTGGAGCAGATTCAGAATAAATACCCTTCTTATTACAATAGGATTATGAATAAAACTTCTGAGGTAGAGCCTGTATCAGATCCAAACGAAGATCGGTATGGCGATATTGCTGTCGTATTTGAGTCTGGCCAATATGCAGAAGCCAGCTCTCAATATTATGCCATAAAGGAAGATACAACTATTTCAGCTACCCTCCGGAGTAAATCCTGTTTTAGCCATGCCTGGTTGAACGATCATTATCTCTTCGATATGGCGGCTGCCGTGGATTCATACAACTACATGGTGACTCATTTTCCTGAAGATCCTCTGACAAAATCAGCCAGAAATCGTTTGAATGCCCTTACAGACGATCCGGCTCCACAAAAAGATCTGCAAAAAGAAGAAGAACCTGAGGACAAACTAGAGGAAAAATATGAGGATCGGGACCAGCCAGAAAATCTCAAATCGAAGCGGCCCAACGATTCCAAAGAAGGTGAGGACCAGAAATAAATCTATCTCAATTCTGGTTTCAACGTATAATATTACCATTCGCCGAAAACATGTTGGTGTTTGGGGGGGCGCCCAATAATTTCAGCGCTCAAATATGTCGATAAAGAATATCATAAAACGCGCACCCGTAGTCATTATTGGAATTCCCGCTCTTATCGGATTCACATTTTACACTCATGATGTATTTATGGTGTTTTTCACAATTGCCGGCCTACTCATTCTGGGTGAGGCCTATCGAATGTCTCGACCAAATGGGACTGAGCCGAATGTCTGGTTAGGATACCTTATCTATCTGGCCCTGGTTGGAGATCAACTGCTAGGGAATGGTGGAAGCCTGGGTGTTATCCTGATAGTCTCCATCCTCTTACTTATGACCTGGGAAATGTTTCGCAAAAAACCTCATGTGATGGAGAATGTCGCCTCAACCTTTTTTGCTGCCATCTTCGTTGGGATGGCCATGTCATACTTTATTTTACTCCAGCAATTGGGATATGAAGGACAGGGGGGACACCTTGGCGGGTACGCGGTTTTAACCGTTTTTATGGGTGTCTGGTCCTGTGATACGCTTGCATATTTTGTTGGTTCAGCCATAGGTAAGCACAAAATATTTCCACGAGTGAGTCCCAATAAAAGCTGGGAGGGATCTATCGCTGGTCTTATCGGCTCCTTTATCGCTCTCTTGCTCATAGTCCGAGCGGGCTGGTTACCTGGGCTGGATTACACCGATGCGCTGATACTGGGATTAATAACAGGCGTGGCAGGACAACTGGGAGATTTTGCTGAATCCCTGGTAAAACGGGATGTGGGTGTCAAAGATTCATCAAATCTCTTACCGGGACATGGAGGAGCGTGGGATCGCCTCGATTCTATTCTCTTTGCAGCTCCTCTGAGCTACTTGTATTTAACTGTGGTTGTTGGCCTGTAGATGAAAAGATCCTTCCTGATTCAGTTTTCTATACTGCTGATTCTCATTATTATTACCAATCTTGGGTTGAGACCGGAAGAGTATATTGCTGATGATGAATTGGGCAATGCTGGTGGAATCCGCGTAGATCTCACAGGTGATGAGACAGTCTTCGAGAGTAGTCCACTTGATATGACTCCCCGAAAGGGAGGAACGCTTGTCCTGGCTGAATCTGCTGAACCGGAACATCTCAATACCTATACGTCCACATCTGCTGCCGCCACCCGAGTTCTGGATTATATTTACGAAACTCTCCTCGATTACAATTATGAGACATGGCGATTTGATCGTCCCGCGTTAGCCCAAAGTTTTTCAATTAGCGAAGATGGATATACCTTTACATTTAAAATTAGAGAAAACGTGTACTGGCATGATGGTCAGCCACTTACAGCGGATGATGTCTTGTTCTCAATCAAGGCTGTTCTGAATCCTTTCGTTGATTGTGCCCCCATTCGAAGCTCTTTCTCAAAGGTGGTCAGTGCCAGCACAAATGGCTCTCATGAATTCATAATCACCAGTTCTGAAACCTATTTCAGGAACCAGGAAATCCTGGGTGGCTTTCATATCATTCCAAAACACATCTGGGATCCAGAAGGGTTGCTGGACCGCTATAATGTGGCAGATTTGTTAAATCCATCTGTGACACGTGAGGAAGCAGCCATTAAGGAATTTGCTGATGCATTTAATACACACCCTCAGGGCAGACCCGTTGGGGAGGGAGCTGAACCCATTATCGGTTCTGGTCCATGGAAATTCGACAAATGGATAACTGGGGACTACATCTCCTATGTTCGAAATGATAATTACTGGAATGCAGATTCTACTTTTTTGAAGGGTTACTCTGAAAAGGGTGCCTACCTGGACAAAGTTATTGTTAAATCAATATCAGATGCCACAGCTCGTTTAACTGCTTTGAAAGCGGGAGAGATCGATTTTATACCCAGAATGCGGGCAGTCCAGTATTTCACTCAAACCAATACGCCCGCCTTCCTTGAGAAATTCCAGAAAGTCAGCTATGTGGTGCCTGCATACAGCGATGTCGGATGGAATAATGACAACCCCTATTTCAGTGATAAGCGTGTCCGTCAGGCTATGACCATGCTCATCGACAGAGAATCTTACAACAAATATGTGTCCTATGGGATGGGGATACCAACCATTGGACCATTTTACATTTATGGGGAGCAGTACAACCACAATATAGAACGATG
>JABIFG010000347.1 GCA_018650795.1 Fidelibacterota bacterium | reverse complement strand
ATGCTGGACCACCCGACTATTTTATTTGGCTTTTTGAGACCTATAAATTCATAATTTGTAATTTATAATTCTTAATTAAAAAAGGGGCCCATAGCTCAATTGGTTAGAGCGCCGGACTCATAATCCGTCGGTTCGGGGTTCGAGTCCCTGTGGGCCCACACTCTAAACGCCTTGTAATTATTAAAGTTACGAGGCGTTTTCTTTTTAAAGGGGGTTATGAGTAATCTATCCAATATGGACAAATTGGGACATTATGGGACATAGAGTGGGCACAAAGTGGGCACAGTTTAAAGGTGGATTGGATATATCAATTGGATAGAAAACAATAAGTTATAGACCTTGAGGGTCACGGATAGGGACTATGCATGTTGGTACGCCCAGGCAAAAAAAAAGCGCCCACATATGCAGGCGCTTCATTGTTATATCGATTGGTGCAATTACAAGATGGATCCAAGAACCTCTACCCCATCTCGTAGGTTAGCATCGACAAGATGAGCATAGTGAGTCTCGGTAACAGTGACTGAACTATGACCAAGGAGCTTAGAAACTGTAAATATACTTACCCCCTTCTGGACAAGCAGTGATCCAAATGTCCTACGGAATGTATGAATATTGGCATTCAGGATATTGGCTTTGTCGTAATACTTTTTCACCTTTTTTAAAGTGTAAGAATATGTCAGAGGGAAAGGCACTCGGAGTTGTTTGTCTTTAGACCGCCTGATCAAGATCTCGAATACAAGCTCGTCCATTGGCACGAACCTCACCCTATCTTTTTTCCCAACGATCTTGAGACGTTTACCTTCAAAATCAACGTTGCCCCAAGTAAACCGGTCTGCAAGAATCTCTTCACGACGTGTTCCTGTATGCAAGTATACCTGCACCAGGTCTAAATAGTCCTGATCTCCAGCCTCCTTAATTACTTTAAGAAGTTCTTTAATTTCAGCCACAGTTAGGAATCGGATGGTTATGGGTGGCTTTGGTGGTGGGTTAAGACCTCTCATTGGATGCTTCTCAATGAATTGATGTGTGATGAGCACATTGAAGAAGGCACGAAGGGTTCTGAACTCGAGACCTACAGTTTGTGGGCTGAGCTTGCAATCCTTCAACCTATAATCAAAGTAATTGGTCAAATCTCGGGTCGTGATATGACGGACCCTTGTTCCTCCCAGGAAGAACAGAAATGCATTTAGCACGATTTGTTCACGTTCAATTGTCTTTGGCTTATTTTGCGAGTGTTCCTTCGTATAGTTTATTGCTTCACTGAGAAGGATATTTTCGACTGCTCTAGTTTCAAGTCCACTTTTAATACGAGTTTTTTTGAATTCTATTTCTGCTGCCATACGTTCAGCAGTTTTACGGTCGGTATACACTTTAATCCGTCGTCGAGTACCATTTGTATCATAATAATCGATCTTATATCCAGACCCCCTGGAGGTCTTGATACTTGTTATCTTTGTCATGTTACCTCCTTTATACCGGTAATTGGATGTCCATTATGGACAGATTTTTAATGATGATATTATCCAAGTCTGATTTTTTGATCCGGATTCTGGATCCGACAGTGTATGTCGGGATATTGCACTGATGTATCAGCCGACGTACCGTTTTCACGGATACGTCCAGCAGGGTCGCTGCTGTTTTTAGACTGTACATCTGTTCCATGATTAATATCCTATTCTTTGTTGGTTTATAATTTTGAGGTTGATTGTGATAGTAAGAGTTCTGCTGTTTGTTCTGGAAAATGAAGTAAGAAGTAATCAGGAGTGTTATCTAACATAACATCTTCATCTACCAGCCTACCGGCTGAAATTGACTGTTCCCTTCGTGGACGGAAATCCGACAATGGATTCAAAACTTTTTCAGGCACCAGGAATGGATCATAAGTGATTAAACCATAGAGCAATTCTGCTTCTTTTTGACTCGCTACTTCAAAATGGGTTGAAACGGTATTAGGGAATAAATCGATAACTTGATCAGCACTAAACCCTGCTTCTTCATGATCAAAGAGGGTCAGATCTGAAAGGGTGGGTTTGTTGAAACTCATAGTAATGTCCTCATTGTTATTGTTATCATTCTTATTCCAGAAAAAGGACCTAATCCCGATGGGGATTAGGCTCACTTTCATTTTGATTTGAATCTTTTTCCGCAAAGTGAGAAATTAGAAAAACTACAATTAAATTTTGAATAATCATTTGGAGTAGTGACATGGTGTGTCCTTTTTTGTTAAAATGATTTATATTTCAAAAGAGGAGGGCACCTCCGAAGAAGTGCCCCTCTTATGCAGCACTAAGCCTTTAACAGCTCAGCTACTTTTGTTTCGACCTTGGCAAGAACAGTATCGAGATTCTTGATCTGTTCTTTGACCAATTTGACCTCACCCTTCTGAGCCAAACGATCAAGGTCATCCTCAATGTCTTCTAAGGACGCGTTCATTGTTTCAACCTGAGTGTTTAACTCAGCCTGAAGTGCACGCGTGTCGTTCCGAAGAGTGCGAAGATTCAAGGCATTTGAGATTTTTGAAATCCCATAAGACCTTCTGATCAACTTTTGATAAGGAGTCATTGACTGCTTATCTTCTAATAAAGGTTCCACGATGGTTCCTCCTTTAGCTAGGTTCTTGGTTGTACCCGAGACTCCGTCGCTCATGGTGTGATTTGTTGTTAGTTTCATTTTGATCTCCTTTTGTTTGGCTGGTTATTCGAAGAATTGTTGTCAGGTAGTTTCATGTGTCTCCCAGTAGGACATGAGATAACTGAGTAGAAAAAGGTCTCTACTAGACCGGCGGTTAGTTGTTGCATTGAGTTGCACAGGATTCCAGTGTTGCATACAATTTCCCTTTCGTTTTGTAATTCATATGAGGTGACGTGCTTTTGACTTTGGAAAAACTTCTCTATATGGGACTTAATTATGTTCAGGCTGTTTTTGTTAGATTGAGGTGAAGTGAAGATTGATTTTGACATTGAGACATCCTCTCGGTTGACCTCACCCACCGAATGACAGATGAGTGAGGATTGTTATTGGTTTGGATTCAGGAGATGAAACTGGCTTCAGGTAGTTCTCCAAGTTTCGCCAGATGCTTGCGGATCTTTCGAACCAGACCACCTTGACCACGGTGACCATAAATCACCTCATGAACTGACTGGACTTTCATGTGGAGCTGTTCTGCGATGTATGAGAATGACATCTTCTCTGAAACCCACATGAAGTAGATTTGCTTTTGACGATCTGTCCCATGATCGCTAACGATCTGTCTGATGGCTGGAAGTAAGCTCCCAAACTTTTCTGTGAAGGAGCCGCTGTTGTCTAGATACTCTTCTAGACTCTGGTAAACTCGGTTGGCGTGAACTTCGTTGTACCCAACTTCCTTATTTACATAAGTAGTTTTGTAGTTTCTCTTTCCTTTTAGATAATCATTAATGGCTGGGCAAATCTGGTGACAAGTTTTGGAAGCATTCTTGGGGCATGTTTGACAGAGTTCCATGAGATCTCTCCTGCGCTTTGGGTTTGCGCTCGTCCCGAGAAAGCGTCATGCTTTCGGGCGAACACAGTGCAGGCGAGAGAAACCGTGTCTCGCTTGTGATTTTTCATGTCACAATTTTGGGAATAAAAAAAACCCACCAGAAGAGGTGGGTTATGAAGTTGAATTGAATCCTAATTGTTGCTTAATAATGCCAGCTTTTTAGCTCGCTTGGTGGAGGGTCGTAGACGCATTTGAAACCAGTAGTGAGGTATCGTTTTAAATGTCCATGAAATTCTGGCATCTCTTTCTTTATCTTCTTTTTAGCACTCGCAATAACTTTACTAACAGCTTGTCGAGCTTTCTCTCCGGAGTCTTCAGGCCTTCTTCGCCCGAATTTATCAAATCTACTCCTAATCATTTTATCTAAAGCTGAGATCTGTTGGATTTTTTCTAAGTATCCTCGATTACTTGGAGATAGGTTTTCTAACTCAGATTTAAGTTTTGCAAGCGCATCTTGATATACAGAGATATGTACATCAGGCAAAGTTCGATTAGAATGTTGTTGGGTTTCTCCAAGACTACTATATTCATCTTGGCTCTGCATCATTAATAAGTTTAAACCAATGGCTACTAATTGGTCTGATCGAATATCTTTGTTTGGGTTCTTTAGGAGAGTAAGAATGTATCTTAGTCCCTTGGAATCCTTAAGCCGAATGATTTCACCTTCATACCGAATTTCCCAGAAGTCACCTGAGAGCTTGAACAGATATTCTGGAATCTCCTGATTTACTTGAGTCTGAATGTTTGATTGATATGAATTGATGAACTCGTGTAATCTTCCAAACTCATCAGTAGATGAGCATACAAAATCGGGAGGAACGATTATCTTGAAAATTCCTGCCAAGTTCGGGTCTCGAATATGACTTTTCAATAACTCAGCTACCTTTATTGAATGCTTCGATGAATTGACTACATCAATTTTATCGATGGGTTTTTCATATTTAGGAATGTAGCCAGTAGTAGATAATGAGTTCTCCTCTCGATACTCTGAAATCAACTTTTCGGTATCACTAAGTAGACTCTTTAACAGTAGGGCTGCTTTCTCATCGGAGGATCCCTCCTTCACAAGGCCCTTAATACTCAAGAGATCGTCCACCTGATCATCTGGAAGTGATAGAACAACAACCGCTGGAGTCACTATCATGCCAGAGTTGAGTTGATCATCTGAATATTTGCTGTCAAAATAGGAATCGAGTCCGGAAGCTGATTCGGCTATCCTTGATGCGAGGGGATTCTTGTACTCGGGCTCAAACTTCATAATATTGGGTTCATTTCTGTGGTTATCTATCCAGTTCCACCAAGATATGAATGGTATGCTAACCAATCCACTATGAAATATATCGAGTTAATGATGGGTTAAAGAAAAGGATCTGAGTTGATCCTCTTCTGCATGCTTAGAGCTTTTCAACAGCCTCGTTTATTTCCTCATCTAAGACCGTCGCATATACAGTCGTCGTTTGAGGATTTGAGTGTCCGAGTTGCTGTTGCACCAGTCTAAGCGATTTTGATACTGCAAGTAATCTCACTGCGTAGCTGTGTCTACATGAGTGGATACTATAACGAGCTGGTAATCCAGCCTTCTTTGCCCACTTCTTAAACACCTTTTGTATCCCGTTTGAACTCATGTAATCTTGACGTTCTGAAGAGAACAAATAATCACTGTCTGATGTACGGTAATCCAGATAGTCTTGGATGAGTGTTTTTAGACTTGAGCTGAACTTGACTTGTCTAAGCCGATCACCCTTACCGTGCTGAACGATCAAAGTGTTCCCGCCACGCTTTAAATCAATGTCTTCGAGTTTCAGTTCTGCGATCTCGCTGACACGCAATCCAGTTCCTAAGGCCAACTCGATTATACATTGATCTCTCACTGCTCCTTGATGAGCTTTGGACTTAGCGATTATAACAGCCGCTTCAAGAGTCTTGCGAAGAGCCTTGACTTCATCCTCGCTCATGAACTTCTGGAATGTCAGTGTCCACTGGGCATTCATAACAGATCCGCATCGGCGAAACTATAATGATCCTGTCCCAAGATTATGTGATCTAGTATCTCAATATCAAGAGCAGATAGAGCTGTTTGAAGCTTCTTCGTTACTGCTCTATCAGAGTTGCTTGGCATAGTCTCACCACTTGGATGATTATGTGCCAGGATGACGTTCGCAGCCTCCTTCTCAAGCACCTTTATTGCAATTCGCCTGGGATATACGGCAGAAGAATTGATCGTACCTGATGCAACGACTTCCGTAGTGATCACTTTGTTCTGATTGTTAAGAAAGATCACAACGAAATGTTCTACGTCCCTGGCATAGTCTGAGAGAAACGCTCTCAGATGATTAGCTGCTGAAGTTGCGTTCTTAATCATATCACCTGCTTTGAGTTGGAAACGGTTTACAAACTCTTCTGCGATTTCATTATCGCTTACTTCTGTTAACAATTGATTCATGGTTGAATCTCCTTATTAAGCCACGTTGTTGGTGCTGGTTGTTGCCACACTAAAGAGAGCCAGTACAAACTGACTTACATCTCTACTCCTAAATGTCTTGTTCCGGGGGTGTGGTGGAACGCCAGCTATCGTTCTTGTGGTATTAGCATCTTCTAGGGTTTTAAAGCCGATGCTGATTCTGTTATTCTTCGTGCTGACCCTGATAGTTCTGTAGCTGTCCAGTCCCAGCAATGAGAGCCCACTGGAAACGAGACTGGAAAGCTCATCGCTACCGTATTTATCATCAGCTATCTGTAGGTAATGCATAAGCCTCCTATGATTCCATCGTTTGTAGGTATTGGTTTACCAGTACCATTCTTATTCCAGATTTTTATGGAATAAGAAGTATACAGGCTGGTCTTAACGCCTGTTCAATAATCAAAATGAAAGAGGTGAAAGATGACTTTACTGCTTCATAAAGGAGCCGAACCTGCAACTATAGAACAGTTGGCAATGATCCCGCTTCCGCAAGAAACAAGGAGCTACAAGCCGGTGGCTCACCATGACCTGGCAAATATGTTGAGTTCTATGGCTGCGAACCTGTTGCCGGAGTTTACTCTCGATTCAACACAGTTCGGATTGGCCAGAGACGGACAGAAGATGTTTGGTGTGCACACATTCAAGAATGGTGACTCTGCTCTTGGACTGAGTATCGGATTCCGGAATAGCTACGATCGCAGTTTATCAATCGGTATAGCTACGGGCAGTTCTGTATTTGTATGCGATAATTTATGTTTGAGTGGGGATCTGACAGTCCTTCGCAAACACACAACCAATGTCCTGGATGATATCAATGGTCTGGCACTATCAGCCATCTACAAATCAAGATCCGCATTCAATCAGATCAAAGCAGATGCTGAAGTGATGAAACAGATCCCCATGACTGATGACGAAGCCTATCGGATGCTCGGTCTGATCTATGGTCGAGGGATCATTAATCCACGGATGATACCAGTCGTGAAGAAGGAATGGTTGGACCCATCGCATGATGCCTTCGAAGAAAGGAACCTTTGGAGCTTTTATAACGCTGTAACGGAGTCTCTGAAGAGTTCTCCTCCACAGTCAATCATGGAACGTCACCTGGCAGTACACAAACAACTCATGGAACCTTACCGAGTGGTTGCTTAATCACATTTAAATTAATGAAAGGAAAACAGGAAAATGAGCAACTTTGAAAAGATCAAGACCCTCGTTGAGAATTCACTATACCTGGTATACGCTATCCTATCGAAGGTCTTCGAAGGAAGAAAGTGAGTGAAATATGACCAAATCTGAAATAAGAAGTCGGATTCAGCTGAGACAGTCAAGTTTGAAGGACTATCTCCTGTGTCCAAAACTCTTTGAGTACAGGCATCTGAAAGGCATTGAGGCAAAGACACGATCTGCAAAAACATTGAACGGATCTGCGCTTCATTTGCTAATGTTTTGGCTGCACCACGGAGAGTGGGATATGGATGTTGAAAACATGTATCCTAAGGCATTTGCTCATTATGAATATAGTAGTGACGAAAGCCATATCCCTGTTCGGTTCACAAAGGATAGAGAGACAGATATCAAGGCGTTTACTGCTACTGCTACTGAGATCGTTGATGGGTATCGCAGGAGGCCAGAGAATAAATTGTCAAGAATGCTGTATCAAGAAGTGGAATTCAGAGTCACCATCTTATCTGAAACTTTCACAGGAACCATAGATGGTCTTCGGGAGCTACCGGACGGTAAGATTGAGTTGTTCGATTATAAGAGCAATGCTATTCGCCCGAATGTTCATGCCGTAGCTGCTGACATCCAGCTGAATTTGTATTCTTACGCAGCAATGTGGGGTGAGTTCAAAGTTGGAGTAGATGAGTGGATAAAACCCCACATCTTACCAGATTATAGTTCAATCTATTATCTGCCTGCACACAAGATCAGGAAGAGGAATTCTCCTCAAGGTGAAAAAGGTCAGGAGATGAGTTATCCACTGATCCGTACAAGCAAGTCAATTGAGGATCTGCGAGCCTTCCGTAAAGAGGTAAGCAATATCCTTAAGTCACTACTGAAACCGTGGTATTTCAAGAACAATTCACACGCGTGCGTGTTCTGCCAGTATACAGACTTGTGTCAGAGTCAAAACCCATTGGTGACTGATAGGATTGCTTCAAGGGCAAATGATCTGCTAAACGAATTGAATATGACATAAATGTCAGAAAGGAATTAGATGATGGAAAACACACTTATTGTACCGGATGATGTAAGAGCCGCTCTATCGGTTGCAGGCTGGGATATGGACTCCGAAATGGAGAGCATGTCAACCGAACACTCCAGGTTTGAAATACCGGTGATAAGGGTTGAGCATAGAACAAACTCGAAACATGTGTTCTATCTTGATCGCGGACCCTCTTACAATGTTGAAGATCAATCTGAAGTTGATCTGGGAGATACCCTCACTGGTGTAATCTTCGCACATCAGCATATCCGTGCAAAATGGGTCGAGGGAAAAGAGGTTCCAGAATGCTCCTCTATTGAGGGCATGCCAGTTGGAGAGCAGCCGCTAGCGGATAGGTGTAACCTATGTGAACATTCCGCTATTGGTTCCACATGTAAACCTAAGATCAGAATCCTGTTACTATCAAACTTGGAAGGGGAATTGAAGCCCTATGTACTACATCTTCCTCCAACTAGTTTGAAGTATTTTTCGCAGCACGTACGCAAATTAAGTAGGAGTAATCTACCGATTGTTGCGTGTAACACTGTATTCAAAATCAAACCAATTGCCCGTAATGGGTACAAGTATGGTGAGATAGAGATATCGATAGACGGTGTGTCAAATCGTGAGACACTCATGGTTGCGAAACAACTTCGGACAGAGTTTGAAGAGTTTTCAAAACGACTTACCAGACAAGATTTTATAGAGTCTGGTGACACTGTTTCGGAGTAGTCTTAGGACCCGTAAAGAAAGAAGTGCCTCTGGTGCTTCTTTTTACCTCATATCCAATTGCCTATAGAGGCTGTAAAATTTTCCAAAAATTAAAAATACGGATTCGATATAGGATCCAAAATCAAAGCGGACCTTTCGATCGGATAGCCTGGTACTTGACAAAAGGCGGCCCTAATTATGTGGCACGTTCCTTAAGAGTGATTTATTATTGGCTTTTTGGGTTTAAGTTTGACCGATCAAACGAGGGGGATTCTAGATGATAGTACAAATGGGTAAACACAAGTACAAGAAGACTATCCGTGAAGATGGATATATTCACTTTAGTCGCTTGCCTGAAAAGCCTCCAGAAATCCCAAGAGCTGAGTTACCTGGGGATGTCGTAAAAATTAGTTACCGATGCTGTGGATGTGAGGACACATTCGAGCAAAATATCCCACGCCAAGAGGGTGATGCCACCCAGGTAGACGTTGCCAGTCACTTCATGAAATGTGGGAAGGGTGTTGATTATAAGTATATCAGAAGAAGAGATCTAAACACTTGACACAAAAAATCAAAGCCACAATTGCTCGCTATAAACGATCCATGAATAGGGAGTGGAAAGAACACCATTTCATTAGTGACGGAGCTGGCAAACGCTTTTTAATTGGGCCGCTCTATCTCCGCATTGATGACATAGAAGGAGCTCTGGAGCACTACCAATGGTTTGAGAAAACATTTGGTGATGATTCAGGTGAGCCTTTTCACAGGGTGGGGTGGGCTCTAACTCTTCACCGATCCGGATTTGATCATGGTGCTGAAAGAATGCTACTCATTGCCATGCTGAAGAATCTATATATGTTCCCAGTTCTATTTGGTGAGGATCCTGCGGAGATAGATGGCTGGTACGGATCAAACTGGGAAGATCTGGACTATATCACTGATGCCCCTAAATGGATGTTAAATCTTTGGACCATGGAAGAATTAGAATGGGCGAAAGGCATCTATTATGGTGAACAAGCTGTGAAGATTAGAGATCGATATATCGTGATCAATCAATTCCTTGAGCTCGAACGTCCAGGTGAAAAACGCAGTTTGCTGGTAGAGGAATCTATGAAGCTTGAGCGTGGGGATTATAGCAGTTTAGCTCATTAAAGCATCTTGCACAAAGTTAACACGCGGCGTTCCATAGAATGGTGCTATTACCCACTTTAGCGACGAATTTCATTTACCTATTTATACAATTGCCATGTTTTTGAAAATGAAGAGGCCAAGAATATCGACCTCTAATTATGATATAGAGAGGAAAGGGCGGACGATTAAATCCGCCCCCGGTAACTAGTTACTATCTTCAAGATTCATCATTGCACATAAGTCTGATTCCAGTGTTCCCTGGAAGCATCTATAGTGAGAAAAGAATATTTGTTCTAGCTGCTCACTTTCATCTTTATCGATATTTGTGTAAATGGAAATAGCGCAAGGGTCCAGACCTGAATCCCTGTCGATACTTTTTCCACAAATACAACATTCAAAATTGACTAGGACCATGATCTACTCCTGGTCCAACTCTACTGAGATGAGCTTGCCCGCATTATGCAGATGCTTGCTCATTTTGTCCAGATCTGCCATTTGCTCATCTTCGCTGGCATAAGTCCAGGGAATCATCGAGCCGTTGGCCATTACAAACTGTGTAGTTAACCCGTTGTCCCAGATTGAACTGGCGACATATTCCAGGTTTATTAATTGACCTGGGCTGTTATTTTTTTCTAAGTATATCATTATCATTATCATTATTATTATTTTGGTTTTCGTGCAGCGCTCTTTTGTGAGCAGCTGTTAAGGATGGAGCAAACACTTTGCTTACCCCACCTGATCTTATCATTCTCTTTATACCCTCCAGTCGCCTGTTCTCAGGGTGGCTGGTGATGCCAGAATCTGCACCACCTTTGTTTCCTTGCTGTCGTCTAGGGAAGTACTTCATAATGCCTTCTTCGCCGCATCAATCAACATTTTACTGTTTCTTTCTACAAGGGGCTTAAATATGTCAACCAACCTCTTCTTCTGACATCCATCGATATCACTTATTGTCATGGTGTTAGACCAAGTTTCGCCCTCGCCTTTTCTTTGTGTTTCGTCTATATCTGCGTGATCAATACGCGTGATGAGCTTAAAATAACGCATCATATTTCCTCCTGTTTTTGTGAAAAAGGCAAAAATGAGGAATCCCTATACTATATATAGGAATTCCTCAAAAATGCCGTTTTTAGCCACCCAGATAGCGGGCAGCGTTATGCTGATTGATGCCCAAGACATCTACCAGATCATCTGTAGTTAATTCAT
>JABIFG010000346.1 GCA_018650795.1 Fidelibacterota bacterium | reverse complement strand
CCCTAACCTCAAATATAGGGACTTTTCAAAAGTAGTGACGATTTAGTGACTCGTCCCCGTAACTCACTGATACATAGCACAAAGCATGGTACTGAAAATCCCCGTGTCGGCGGTTCAATTCCGTCCCTGGCCACCACATAATTCCCTTGTAATTCTTAGACTTACGAGGGTTTTTTGTTTCTGCCAGTTTTACGAGTAATCTATCCAATGTGGACAAAATGGGACATGGTGGGACACCAGATGGTGACGAAATGGTGACGAAAAAAGCCGTTCTGGATAGAATACATTAGCCAGTAAGGGTTTGCTGATAGTAGGCCAGGTATAGGCTTTTTAGATTTCGGGATGGACGTAAAAAAAGCCTGGACGAATCCAGGCTTTGTCGGGAATGCATGGCTGCACCTAAGTCCAGACTCCATTCAGTTTACTTGCAGCTCTATGTAGCTTTTCATTATTGATTTTTATATAATGATCAATGGTCACCTTTACATCCTGGTGGCCCATCATTTTAGATACATCAAGCAAATCAACACCACTTTCAATTAATTTTGATGCGTATGAGCGCCTAAGTGAATGTAAGCCGGTTGCTTTTACCTTTGCGGCTTTTAGGTAACGTAAGTACTTCTTGTATAGGTAATCATAATTGAAATTGAATGGAAACTCTCTATGTTCATCAAACTTACGTCGATGGAGGAGTTCAAATGCAACGTCATCTAACGGTACAATCCTTGGTACCCTCTTCTTCCCTATCAAGGTGATCTCTCGACGTTTAAAGTTCACGTTGTCCCATGTGAATGGTCGCCCCGGTAATATCTCACCGCGCCTTGCGCCAGTATGCAGATACATTAAGAATAGATCTCTATAGTCTGAGGAATCGACTTTACTGAGGAATTCTTTCACCTCATCGTCAGTCAATATGATTATCTCTTTGGGTAAATTTCGTGGAGCTTGAACAGCTAAGATTGGATTCTCTTGCAAATAATTATAGCGGACAAGCGTATTGAAGAAAGCCTTCAGAGTTCGGTGTTCTGTTGCAGCGGTGGCTGGACTAATATCACACTCTACCTGACGATATTCCAAATAATGCGTTAATTGTACTTTATTAATCGCTCTTATCTTGATGTTACCCAGGAAAACTTCCAGAGCATTGTAAATGGATGTTTCTCGACGAATCGTTTCAGGATCCTTCTGGTTAGCCATATATTTTTTATACTCTTTTACCATTTCAGGCAAAGGAAGATTGCTTTCCAGACTGACTTCGAGACCTGCATTAATGCGCATTTTCTTTACTTCAATTTCTTTGGCAAATCGCTCCGCCACTTTTTTATCCTTGAAGTTCTTCCTTCGACGAACGCCGTTCAGCCCATACCAATCGACTGAATATCGTAAGCCTGATTTTACTTGAAAAGTTTTTACTGTAGCCATATCCAATCCTTTCTATATGCTTAGGCGGTAGTCGTCTAGTGACAATTCTTCTGTTATTAGTTGTTTTAAATCTGATTCCCTGAGCCGGATATTATTACCAACACGGTAAACCTTGATTTGATGCAGATGCAATAGCCGGCGCACTGTTTTCACAGAGACCTCGAGCAGACTGGCTGCTGATTTCAGGCTATACATCTGTTCCATGATTAAGATCCTTTGGTGATTAATTTTAGTTATTGTTCTTATTCCAGAAAAGGGCACTCATTACGATGGTATGTAGCAGGTGCCCCATTTGTGAAGTAGTTAAGCTATTGATCTAGCTGGGTTTCTTCAACTTCATCGACCTCAGGTGCTGAAGAGAGAATCTTTACAAGATGGCTATGTAATCTCTCCATTATTAAAGGGTAATCTGTGATCGGAAATCTTATGGAGATCGAACTATCGATGTCTGAATCTCCATCATAGTAAACTTCGTTTTTCTCCTCATTGACCTTTTCGGCCCAGTCATGTGGATGTGTATTGTATTCCCAGCTGTGCTTTACATAAGGGTCCATCATCCTACCATATAGTGAGTTGTCAAAATCAACAATATCCTCTTCGCGATTAGATGCACAGATTGTGAGAAAAACATCTGCATCGAGACTATGAAAATCAATCCACATAATCCCTGAACGATTCTCTTGGCATGATAGATAAGTTGCAATATCTAACTTATGCAGCAGTTCTATCAAATCAGCAATACCCGCATCCACCTTGATGTTTCTTTCAAAGGCAGGAGAGTAGATTTCAACTTGTTTATGTTTTGTCATATTAATTCTCTGCTTTCTATAATTTGTGGGGCACCTCCGAAGAGATGCCCCGTTAGATTTATGCAGCATCAAAGTCGATGAACTCGACTGCTGCCTGAGCTTCACGCTCAGCTTCTTCAATCTCATTTTTAATTGAAGAAAGCGATTTGCTTGTTTTTGTAATTGCCTTGATCTGTGACTCTTTGGAGCCCTTCTCTTT